>DASVCP010000019.1:0-7073 GCA_036381555.1 Gammaproteobacteria bacterium | reverse complement strand
GGAGGGGTATCTGTACGAAAGCACCGGTTTGTATGGCAGATCCAAAATCAATGTGATCGATTTGGCGGACAGCAAGACGGTCAAGTCCATTAATATGGATAAACGCCACTTCGGCGAAGGCTTGGCTGTTATAGATGATCGATTGGTTCAATTGACCTATCGCGAGCGCCTGGGATTGGTTTACGACAAGCAGACGTTGGAACTTGTTTCTCAATTTCACTATCCCACCGAGGGGTGGGGCATTACTTATGACGGCTCCCACTTGATCATGAGCAATGGCAGCTCGCATTTATTCTACCTTGACCCCGAATCATATCGGCGGAAACACAGTCTCAAGGTCGAGGAAGATGGGGTTCCGGTAAGCAATCTCAACGAGCTTGAATATATCGATGGCCTGATATTTGCGAACATCTGGAGAACAAATTTTGTTGCTCAAATCGAACCAAAGACAGGCCGGGTTGTGGGTAAAATCGATTTTGGTAAATTGGCAGACAGATATAAAGACGATAAAAGCGTCGATGTGCTGAATGGAATCGCCTACGACAAAGCGGGGCAAAGGTTGTTTGTGACGGGGAAGTTGTGGCCGGAAATATTTGAAGTTGAACTGGTGCCCATGCAGGATGAACCTTAAAGCCGATTATGTCCCCTGGCCCCACGATTTTCTGCGTTCACTGCACGGCTTGCCTGATCTCCCGCCGGACCATGAAAAGTCCCTACAACAGGCAATCGCCAGGCTAAAGTTGCCTCCTGGCCTGGCCGCCACGCTTGCCCGCCTGTATTACCCGCTGGCGGTATACCTGCTTGAGAGACTGGCTGAAATTCCGTCACCCCTTGTTTTGGGTATTAATGGTGCGCAAGGTACCGGTAAATCCACCGCCGCGCGTATTCTGAAAGTATTGTTGGAAAGAGGCTTCGGCAGGCACGTATGCGCAATTTCCATCGATGACCTGTATCTTACCCGGGAAGCGCGGGGTGAACTGGCGATTAACGTGCACCCGCTGTTGGCAACCCGCGGCGTGCCCGGCACACACAATGTTAACCTTGGTTTGAGAGTGCTTGAGTCACTACAGAAGGCGGGGCCACATTCTGAAACAGTTATACCCCGATTCGACAAGGCGCATGACCAGCCTTTTCCCTGTGCCGATCAAGAGATATTCGTTGGGCATCCAGATTTCATTCTGTTCGAAGGGTGGTGTGTGGGCGCAGTGCCGGAGCCGCTATCGGCATTGACCAGGCCGGTTAACGAACTGGAACGCCGGGAAGACGGCGACGGCGAATGGCGCAGGTATGTCAACAAATGCCTCGCCGACTATCAACCGTTGTTTCAGAAAATCGATATATTGGCCATGTTGAAAGCGCCGTCTTTCGATAAGGTTTATGAATGGCGGGCACTACAGGAAAAGGAACTCCAAAGCCAGCTTTCGAAAACCGAGTTGCGGAATTCAAGGCTAATGAGTGGTGAGAAATTAAAGCGCTTTCTAATGCATTATGAGCGGCTCACGCGCTGGATGTTGACTGAAATGCCGGACCGCGCCGACTTTACTTTTGAGCTTGATGATAAGCATTCGGTAGAAAAGATAACGGTTAAGGTTGTAAGGTGAAGGCATGAAAATTCTTGTCTATACTGATTTGGACGGTACGCTGCTCAATCATGATGATTATTCTTTTCAGGAAGCCTTACCCGCGATCGGCTTGCTGAAAAAACTCGATATTCCCTTGATGCCGGTTTCCAGTAAAACTCTTGACGAAATGCTGATCCTGCAGAAGGAACTCGACTATATCTGTCCTTTTGTCTGTGAGAACGGCGCCTTGATCGTTATCCCCCCCGGTGTGCTCAAGGACGCTGGTTTGGTTTCCCTGTCTGTCAGGATGGTCGGCGATCATCGTTGTTATCACTATGGCGAAGGCCGCGAGGATGTTTTAAAGAAATTACAGGTGCTCAGGCCTTTATACAAGTTTCTTGGATTTTCGGACATGGTTATGGAAGATATCGCTCGTTATACAGGGCTCCCTCCGGCGCTTGCCGAACTGGCCAATAAGCGTATCGCTTCCGAACCGCTGGTATGGCTGGATACGGAAGATAAGTTGGGCGAGTTTTCGCGAGAATTGTCCAATCAAAATCTGAAAGTGGTCAAAGGTGGCCGGTTTTATCATGTGATGGGGGAATGCGACAAAGGCTTCGCTGTCGGTTTGTTGTCAGAGCTTTACCGGCGGCATTATGGTAAACCGGTATATACCATCGCTTTAGGTGATAGCCCAAATGACCTGGATATGTTGAAAAATGTTAATTTACCCATCATTGTTCCGCGAGTGGATGGTACCTGCCTGCAGGATCCTGCGCTCAATAAGCCGGTGATTGCACCTTTTCCGGGCGCCAGGGGTTGGAATGACGCGATCAGTCAAGTTATGGAAGAACTCATGAACAACAATATGGAGCATGTGGAAGGCTGATATATGACGGATTTTTTCCAGAATGGACGCATAGCCACTTTGCACAATTTGTGCAATCGACCCGTTGAGGAATTGGAAGCGGACCTTAGCCGGTGGCGGCATAAATATCCTATGACGTTGGTTTTGCCCTGCCTTTATTCCGAACTGGAAGGGCCGGCATTGGTCAACATCATCGAAGAGTTGAGTAAAGTCCCTTTTATCGACGAGATCATTATCGGCCTGGATAGGGCCGATTCCCAGCAGTTCGAGGAGGCGAGGCGGTTTTTCTCCCGGCTGCCGCAGCATCATGTCATTCTGTGGAACGACGGACCGCGTTTAAAGGAAATTGATCAGCTGTTGAGTGAATATGGACTGGCGCCCCGCGAATTGGGTAAGGGACGCAATGTTTGGTATTGTCTGGGATATACTCTGGCATCGGGTAAGGCTAAGGCGGTCGCTTTGCATGACTGCGACATTCTGACTTACAGGCGCGATATTGTTGCAAAGCTTTTTTATCCCATTGTTCATCCCACCTTCAATTATGTCTTCTGCAAGGGCTATTATTACCGGGCGGCTAATGGAAAATTCCATGGACGCGTAACCCGGCTTTTGATCACGCCCCTGTTGCACGCGCTAAAAAAAATCCTTGGCAACATCGATTATCTCGATTTTATCGACAGTTTCAGATATCCGTTGGCCGGCGAATTCTCCATGATAGTCGATGTAATGAGCTCGATTCGAATTCCCAGTGACTGGGGACTGGAAATCGGCGTGCTGTCAGAAGTGCATCGCCGGTATTCCGACGAGCGGGTCTGTCAGGTCGATATTGCTGACGGCTATGATCACAAGCACCAGGAACTGTCCACCGGCGATCCGGAAGCGGGTTTGGCAAAAATGAGCACCGATATTTCCAAGTCGCTGTTCAGAAAGCTGGCGATTAACGGCACAGTTTTTACGCCGGAAATATTTCGGACAATCAAAGCCAGTTATTACCGTATCGCCCTGGATATGATTGATCGTTATCATAATGATGCCGTAATGAACGGCATGTCTCTGGACCGTCACCGCGAGGAAGCCACGGTCGAATTGTTTACTCAGTGTGTGATGCGCGCGGGAGATCAGTTTTTGCACGACCCTATGGAAACGCCATTCATGGCGAGTTGGACGAGAGTGCAAAGCGCCGTACCGGACATCTACAGTCGCCTGCTCGGTGCAGTCGACGCCGACCTGAACGGGGATTAGGCGAGAAGAAAAGCTTTGACGCAGAGACGCAGAGAACTTGAAAATTAAGAAATTGTCTGCCGGTTGCAAAAGCTAAATCAGTGGTGACACTAAAGTTTAAATCTCTGCGTCTTTGCGTCTCCGTGTCAAGAAGTGGTTTATGGTTATTGTAGAAGTCTCACGGGTTAAGCATAATGCGCCAGCCAGGCGCATTCGTAGGGCTCCAGGACCAGTGTACCGTTGATATCTTCCACTAATTGCCCTTTGATTATGTTTATCCAATCTCCGGTTTCAATGAGATTGATCTCGGCCAGATCGATTGGCTGCGGAATATCGCTTAAATTGTTCAGGCAGAAAATGCTTTGTGAACGATGTACACTCTGCCGCCAAAAAGCGAATATTTCCGGCTTGATGTACAACAGGAACTGGATGGCATTGGGGTGAAAGGCGGGCTGGACGTTGCGAATACGAATCAGCTTGCAAATTTGATGGAAGACCCCGTGCTGCACGCTTTCCGGATCAGCCAGCAGTTCGGTCAGCTGGCGATAATCCCAGTTTTTCCGGTTGATTGAACGATTTTGCTGCGTGGCCTGCAACTTGTCCTCATCGTTCGGCGTGGCAAACAGGCTGTGGATATAGAAAGCCGGTATTCCCTGCAACGCCATCATAATGGTTTGTGAGCAAATGAAACGCCGGATTTGCCACTGATCTTCGCCTTTGTATGTGCCCCGCATGGCGTCGAACAGGCTGATATTGATTTCGTAGGGCTGGTCGATGCCTTCGCTGTTGTTGCGGCTGCTTATCTGTCCGCCGAACTTTTTCATGGTGTCGAGCAATGTGTTAAGTTCGCCATCTGATAACAGGCCCTCCGCAGGCCGAAGGCCGATGCCGTCATGGGAGGCGGTGAAGTTCAGGTAAGTACAGCCTGTTGGCGGAGTGGGCATACTCATCATCCAGCTTTGCAGGTAGTTGACATCACCGGACATCAAGGCGTGTAAAAGCAAAGGCGGGAGACTGAAGTTATAAATTATGTGTGCTTCGTTACTACTGCCGAAGTAGCTCAAGTTTTCGTGATTGGGTACATTGGTTTCGGTGATCAATAATGCCCTTGCGTTTTTGTACTCTATCAACAGGCGCAGTAGCTTGATAATCTCGTGTGTTTGTGGAAGGTGTATGCAGCGCGTGCCGGGTTCTTTCCAGAGAAAGGCCACGGCGTCCAGCCTGATCCACTGAATCCCCTCTTCAAGGTAACGGGCAATAATCCTCAGAAATTCCAGCAATACTTTTGAATTCCTGAAGTTGAGATCGACCTGGTCGTCACTGAACGTGCACCAGACGTGCCGTATGCCGCTTGAGGTCTCGACCGGTCTGAGCAGCCGGCTGGTGCGCGGCCGTACCACCATGGATAAGTCCAGGTTCGGATCAACGTCAATAAAGTAATCCTGCCCCGGGTCTTTGCCGTAAAGGAAATTCCTGAACCACTGGCTTTGGCTGGATACATGGTTGATGACCAGGTCGGCCATGAGCTTGAAATGATTGGACAGCGCATTGATATCTTTCCAATCGCCGAGTTCGGGATCTACCTGGAGGTAATCCATTACAGCGAAACCGTCGTCGGAACTGTGGGGAAAAAACGGCAGTACATGAACCGCGCTAAATATATCCTTTAACTGGTTGTGAAGAAACGCCTGCAAGGTAACCAGAGGTTTGTTGCCGTGATCCCGTATTGAGTTGCCATAGGTAATCAACAGGCAATCACGCTCCGACCATAAGTGCTCCAGGGAAGTGGCTTCATCTGTAATGCGATCTCCCATCGCATTCAGGCATAAACGGGCCAGTGCGTCCTGATCGGCTTGCGGATAAATCCTTTCCAGGCAAGTAATGATTTTGGAGTTCAGTTTGTCAATTGAGAAGAAATCGGTTGTCATGAGTCAATGTCGTCAGGGGAGCGGCTGACGGCGGGGCCTAAAGTCGCGCGACAAATTGTTAGTTAATTTAACATCTCCAACGCCAGATTTGAAATGCCTTGAATGCCGTCCAGCTTGCCGAGCCTATCTTTCACAAGACCGAGTTTTTCTATCAGCTTGTTCCGGTAATCGTCGTCTTTCAGCTGTTTCACCGTTTCTTCGGCGATAGCGCGCGGTTCGGCGTTTTCCTGGATAAACTCTTTTGCGACCTGTTCGCCGGCAACGATGTTTGCCAGGCCGACATATTGAATTTTAATCAGGCGTTTGAAGATGGCGTAGGATATAGGTGAAACGCGATATACGATACACATGGGTGTCTGCAACAACGCCACTTCCAGGGTGGCGGTCCCGGAAGCGACTATGGCGGCATCGCTGCAACTGACGGCGTCGTAGGTGCGGTTGTCCGTCAAGGTGATGTTTGTGGTGTATTGTGCAAGGGCGGCGCGTATTTCCCCTGGGTCGAGGGTGGAGGCAACCGGCAGAATAAACTGCACGCCGGGTACCGCCTTTTCTATGTAACCTGCGGTTTCGGCAAGCAGAGGCAGGAGGCGTTTTATTTCGCTCTTGCGACTTCCGGGCAGCAGGGCGACTGTCATCCGATGTGGATTCAAGCCAAAATCGAGGCGCGCCTGCCCGCGACTCGCGGCTGGGTTCACGTTGCCTGTAAGCGGGTGCCCGACATAACGGACAGGCACATTATGTTTTTCATACAAGGAGACTTCGAAAGGAAAGATAACGCCCATCATGTCGATAACGCGACCGATTTTTTTGACCCGCCCCGATCGCCAGGCCCATACTTGCGGGCTGACATAAAACAGCACTTTTACTCCGCATGACTTTGCCGTGGCGGCCAGCTTTAGATTGAATTCCGGGTAATCGATCAGCAATAACAAGTCCGGCGGGTTGTTGATGATGCTGTTCTGCAAAGTTTTCAGCGCTGCCTGTATTTCGTTCCAATGGGCAAGGACTTCAAACAAACCAACGACGGCGATATTACGGGAATCAAGCAGCAGCTCCACGCCGGCCGTTCGCATATGCGTGCTGCCCATGCCGGTGAATTTCAGGTCGGAATCCGACGCGTGGAGCCGGCGGACAATTTCCGCACCGTGTTTGTCGCCGGAGGCTTCCCCGGCGATCAACATAACCGTTTTGGTCATACCTCATCCAGGGCGCCGACGACCGATTCACATACATGCTGTATTTGTGCTTCGGTCATTTCCGGGTAAATTGGCAGGGACAGGCAGCGCTGCACAATGCTCTCTGTGACCGGCAACCGGACTCGTGAACACTCATCCTCGCTGAACGCATTCTGGCGATGCAACGGCACGGGGTAATACACGGCACTGGCAATTGCGCGTGCGTTCAAATATTCCATAATCCCATTACGATTGACGCCTTCGGGGAGGAGTATCGTATACTGGTGATATACATGTCGGCGGGATTCGGCTTCGCAGG
>DASVCP010000018.1:0-3170 GCA_036381555.1 Gammaproteobacteria bacterium | reverse complement strand
CCTTGCCTGAGCCGGCGTGGTCGATCTGTACCCGGGCGCCGAAACGATCCGAGAGTTCCTGTTCCAGACGAGTAATATCCGGGTCTCCACGCTTGCCGCTCTTGGGTTTTGAGGGCGTTTGCGCAGCACGGACACGCTTTTCGGTTTCCCGCACGGAAAGATCCCTGGCGACGATTTCCCGCGCCAACTGCTGCTGCAGGGAACCGGGCAACCCGAGCAAAGCACGGGCATGCCCCATGCTTAACTGTCCGCTGTCGACGAGCTTTTTGACTTCTTCGTTCAACTCCAGTAGCCGCAACAGGTTGGTCACGGCCGCGCGGGAACGGCCCACCGCTTCAGAAACCCGTTGGTGGGTCATGCCGAACTCATTGATCAAGCGCTGAAAGGCATTGGCTTCTTCCAGCGGGTTGAGGTCTTCGCGCTGGATATTTTCGATCAGCGCCACGGCGGCGATCGCTTCGTCCGGTAGTTGTTTGACGATGGCGGGAATTTGCTGTAACTCCGCCAGTTGCGCGGCGCGCCAGCGGCGCTCGCCGGCAATCAATTCATATTCGTTCCCTGTCGGCCGCACGACGATCGGCTGCAACACCCCTTGAGCACGAATCGAATTCGCCAGGGTCTGAAGTGCTTCGGGGTCGAAATGTACCCTCGGTTGATAAGGGCCGCGTCGGATTCTGTCCAGCGGCAATTCGGTCAGCCGGTCGCCTTCGGTCAGGTCAGGCTTTAATACTTCCGCGCTCGCGCCCATCAACGCTTCAAAACCCCGTCCCAGTCCGCGTCGTTTTGCTGTCATCATCATTTACTCTTAAAAATTAAACCTTCTCCACAGAGGACATGACCGCCATGGATGGTGGAAATGCAGATAATGCAAGGAGCGATTATCTGCCAGAGATTAAGACTGGAATAAAAGTATTAAGAGTATGGAAGCATTTGAAATGTCGCTGCTTGCATATTCTTATACTCTTAAATTCATTTGATCCTGAATGGTGAAAAATATTTATTAATCAATTTGCCGCGGCCGGCGCTTGCTGCCTTAGCCTGGCATCCTTGCGCAAAATTTCACCTGCGAGCGCAAGATAGGCCAACGCCCCACTGGAGGTCTTATCGTATTGCAGCACAGGACGACCGTAACTCGGCGCTTCCGCCAGACGTACATTACGGGGAATAATAGTCCGATAAAGACGGTCGGGAAAATGCCCTTTGAGTTGATCAGACACATCCATCGCGAGGTTGTTGCGCGAATCAAACATCGTTCGAAGCAATCCCTCAACCTGTAGTTTCGGATTTACGGTTCTGCGTACGTTTTCGATTGTCTGCATCAGCGCTGTCAAGCCTTCCAGCGCATAATACTCACACTGCATCGGGATCAGTACGCCCGTACCGGCCACCAGCGCATTGAGTGTCAGCATATTCAGGGACGGTGGGCAATCGATGATAATGTATTCGTAGCGATTTTTGATCGGGTCCAGGGCAATTTTCAAGCGTTGCTCGCGGGCCAGCTCGTTCATCAGGGTAATTTCCGCTGCGGTCAAATCACCGTTAGCCGGCAGCAAGTCGAATCCCAGGCTGTCGAGTTTCTGAATAACTTCACCGGTATCGGCTTCCTGCAACAGCACTTCGCAGGCGCTCCGTTCCAGCGCGTTTTTATCCACTCCACATCCCATAGTCGCGTTGCCCTGCGGATCCATATCGACCAACAAAACCGGATGCCGCGTGGCAGCCAGAGAAGCCGCGAGGTTGATACTGGTGGTGGTTTTACCCACGCCGCCTTTTTGATTCGCAACGACGATTACTTTGGTCATACTTTTTCGGATATGTTCTTGTTCAGGCAAATGACATGGCGTTCGGCATTCAGCCCGGGCACGTGCAAGTGCTGAATGATGGATACAAATTCGCTTAAATCAACACCTTGTAACTCTTGTTCCGGGTTTTTACCTTTCATGGCCAGTAACCTGCCGCCGCGGCCGCACAGGGGCGCGCTCATTCGGACAAACGCCCCAAGACTGCTGAAGGCCCGGCTGGTTACTGTATCAAAGGGCTGCTCCGGGCGATACTCTTCCAATCGGGATTGGACTACCTCGACATTGTCCAACGCCAGTTCCAACACCGCTTGTTGCATAAACCGGGTTTTTTTGCCGTTGCTGTCCAACAGGATCACCTGGATATCCTGCCTGGCGATAGCCAGCGGGATACCCGGCAAGCCGGCACCGGCGCCGACGTCCAACAACCGGGTACCCCAAAGATAAGGCAGGATGCTGAGACTGTCGAGCACGTGCTGGACGAGCATCTGCCCGACATCACGCACGGCGGTGAGATTGTAAGCACGGTTCCATTTTTGCAACAGCGTAACAAAGGCTAGAGACTGCTCCACCTGTTGCGGCGAAAATTCTATTTTCAGCCGGGTGAGCCCTTGCCGTAGAGGCTCGTGCAGTAGCATTGTCTACCCAGTTCAGGCGGTCTTTTTCAGGAGTTTACCGCGCTTTAGACATATCCGCAGAATGGAAATCGCGGCAGGCGTCATCCCAGGAATTCTGGCGGCCTGGCCCAGCGTTTCCGGCCGGTGCGCAGTGAGTTTTTGCCGTATTTCCGACGACAAGCCACGGATACAAGAGTAATCGAGATTCACCGGTATCGGGGTGTTCTCCTGGGCCCGGTTGCTTTCTATTTCCTGCGTCTGCCGTTCGACATAGCCGGCGTACTTGGTTTGAATCTCGATTTGTTCGGCTACCGCCGGCTCCTTGACCGGCGAACCGACACCCGGCAATGCCGTCACACTGTAATAGTCCAGAGCCGGCCGGCGGATAAGCTCCAGTGCATTGTACTCACGGGATAATGCATGTCCGGTCAGTTCGCGAATCCGTTCGGAGGCCGGCATTTGCGGATTCAGCCAGATGGCGCTCAATCGCCGCTGTTCGCGCTCAATCGCTTCACGTTTGCGCGAGAACGCCTCCCAACGGGTATCATCGACCAGGCCCAGCTGACGGCCGATTTCCGTCAGACGCAGATCGGCGTTGTCTTCGCGCAGTATCAGCCGGTGTTCCGCGCGGCTGGTGAACATACGATAAGGCTCCAGGGTACCCCGCGTGATCAAATCGTCGACCAATACCCCCAGATACGCCTGATCACGCCGCACAGTCCACGGCTCCAAACCGCGGGCACGACGGCTGGCG
>DASVCP010000017.1:0-11879 GCA_036381555.1 Gammaproteobacteria bacterium | reverse complement strand
GTGTACCGGTCGCCGGGGAAGGAAGAAGCGGAACAGTTTGCCGATGTAGCGCCGTTCTGGTTGGGGGAGATGCCGACGGCGGCGTTTAATGGGCGGGGGTGGGTGGATTGAAATGGTAGATAGTTTGAGTACAGCGAGCCTGTGCCCATTGATTTGAAGAACTATGAGTTCCAAACCTCTTTAATTAAATCGGGCAAATATGGATACTCAGATTTATGAAAAAATATGTTACTGCTAATAATTAGATTAAGCTAAAAAATAGAGGCCAAAGATCTACTTTTTCTGAGTTAGACATTTTATGGCAGATAAATTAAAAGATTTTATTGGGGGTTTTACCGCGGCGATTGAACTCTACAATCGTGCGGGAAAGATTGGCGCATTTATCGAGTCAGTATGTTTGGCGGCTTCGATAATTGAGGCATCACTTCGGATGGGGCTTGTTTTAAAGCATCAAATAAATATGCAATCTTCTGATATTCTAGATGAGCTTCTATTTCAGGGAGAAGAGGACAAAGTAACAGTAGAGCGAAAAATTTACGATAGAGCGTTGCACGAAGGTGTAATAAATCAAAAATTGTTTTCTACCCTTGAAGAACTGTATAAAGATCGGAATCGGGTGGTTCATCGTTATATTATAAGCGAACTTACCACAGAAGAAGTGCTTTCTATCGCCATAAAATATGATAAAGCAATTCAAGATGTTTCTAGTGCCGTTGAAGTATTGGAAAATGAGCAAATTCAAAGAGGTATTGGGATTACGCGGTCTGATATAGTGGAATTTGACATGAAAGAATATTTTGATTTGGCTTCTAACAAGCATGGAAAACGGGGATTTGTTAATAAGCTTAGGGATAATGATGTCTAATAAATTTCACAAAAATAAGAATTAGGGGTAGGCACGAATTATTGGTGGTCAATTAGCCTTTCGATATGTAAAAACATGCGCTTCTGGTGGTTCAACCAAAACCAAACTTTCCGCCAGGAAACGGAGGGCGGTTATCTGTGGTCGCCGAAGCGCAATGCCAATGGCGGCAAAAACCCGTTTTATGAATTCATGCGCGAAGCCGCACCCGGCGACTTTGTGTTTTCCTTTGAAGGCACCCATATCCGGGCTGTTGGCATTGCCCGCTCAAACGCCTACGAATCCCCCAAGCCGCCGGAGTTTGGCAACGCCGGCCCGAACTGGAACAGGATCGGCTGGCGGATGGATATGCGGTTTGAGCGGCTGGATAACCAGATCCGGCCTTCCGATTATATGCAGCGGCTGCTGCCCGTGCTGCCTCCCCGATATTCGCCGCTGCAAACCAACGGCCGGGGTAATCAGGGTGTATATCTGACAGCCGTTCCGCCGATGATGGCGGATATCCTGGTTTCATTAATTGGTGAGCAGGCAATCCAGTTGCGGAAGGTATTCAGCACTGTGACAGACTATGAAGTCTCACAAGCAAATGATACCGCGTTGGGACTGGTCGAGTGGGAAGAGTATTTGATAAACGAAATCAAGAAAAATGATGAACTACCCGAAACCGAACGCGAAACCCTGATTTTGGCAAGGCGCGGGCAGGGAGTTTTTGAGCAGAATGTCCTGAAAATCGAGTCGAAGTGCCGCGTCACCGAGGTTGACCGGATCGAGCATCTGCGCGCAAGTCATATAAAACCCTGGCGGGACTGCGAGGATGCCGCCGAGCGCCTGGCGGCGGGTAACGGCTTATTATTAACTCCGTCTATCGATCATTTATTCGATCGAGGCTTCATCTCCTTCGAGAATAACGGCTCGCTGCTGATTTCTCCCGCCGCGCACCAGTTGTCTTTAAAGAGAATGGGAATAGAGACCGACAAGCCGGTTAATGTCGGTAAGTTTAATGATGAACAAAGACATTTTCTAAATTATCATCGTGAGCAGGTATTTCTTGAGGCCAGAATATCTCGATAGAGCTGATATTTTTTGGGTTGCTTATTTTTGTTTTTGAAGTTGTCTTGTTATTCGCGCCTTCGCGCCTTCGCGCCTTCGCGCCTTCGCGTGAGAATTTTTTTGGGCTTTTTTAAAAGAGGCATAGCATGCTAAAACGATTCTTGGATGGAATGGTCTTCGGCTCCGGCTTCGCGCTGGCCTTTGTCACGATTTCCTTCATTCTGACGATCTGGGTCTTCCCCTTAATGTATGAGACTCGGCATTCGTCAGGAGTAGCCGAGGAAACATTATTGTCCCCGCCGGAGATTCGCGATGATGAGGGATATCTCGGGTCGACGGCCTCTTTCTCGGGAAAATTCATCTATAAACGGAAAGTGCTTGCTCAGGGTCCCGGTGAAATTGAAGGGCGGGCGGAAGTGAATGATAAGCCGGCTGCGGGATTGAAGGTGAGGCTTGCTTTAAACGGTGAGGTGAAAAGCCAATGGGCGGTTGTGGGCGATAATGGCCGCTATTTGGTATCGGTACCTTATGGCGAGTACCGGGTTGACGGTTTCGATCTGGATTTTGAGTCTGCCAATCGGGTGTTGGCGGGAAAAATCATTCAGCCGGGTATTTCTTCTTCTTCTGAAATATTTACTCTGTCTAAAGAAGTGTCCAAAGGTCCTGGGTTGAATCTGAAGTTTGTGGATCCAGTGCGGTTGGATCTTGCTAAAAAACAGTTTTTATTGTCTGAAGACGTAATTGTCAAATGGCATCCATACCCTGGTGCGGAACAATACCGTGTTCAGGTTCTCGAAAAGTTGAATCCGGATATTCATGAGCATGGTGAACTCTTTGATTGGGGAGAGCAGCCGATTGTGGCCGGGACGTCTGTGGACTTGAAAAAGTATAGCGTAGAACTTAAGTCCGGAAATTACTATTCCCTGGATATCGAGGCGCTGAATGAAAAAGGGAGAGTTCTGTCCAAAACTGCTTGGGACGGTTCGGGATATGATTTTCGAATTGAGTAGTAAAAGAGGTAAGCGGTTCTTTCTTATTCTTCGCCTTCGCGCCAGACCGCCCGTACAAGGTACGAGTCGTATTACCGTGAAGTGAAGATCGTGCAGGAGTAATATGTCTGCTGTACGTGAGACATAAAAAATGAAACCACATCCACTACCCATACTCGAAACACTCTACAAATCCATCGCCTGGCCCTGGTATTACCGCAAACAACTCGGCTTGGCGTTGCTGCCGTCGTTCCTTGCCCTGGCAGGTCTTGAGTTCGCATCGTTATACACGCCGATGATGAACGAGGGAAAAGGGACTTGGCTATTCGCTTTGATTTCCTTGCCATTCGGCATTCTTTACATCATTACGATACACAGATTCCTGATCCTGGGACCTGAAGCAACGCCGAAATTCGGCATGTTCGAGTGGCGGGGCAGGGAATGGAGGTATCTTTTGTATTTGATTGGGTTGTCCATTTTGTTGGGCGTGATAGCGGTCATACCCTTGATGGCGCTTTTCAGCAGTGCCGCGGGTTCCGGGCAAAGCGCGTTCAGAACAATAATCATGCTGATCGTTTGTCTGCCCGCTTTGCTGATGTTTGCGCGGTTGTCATTGGTATTTCCGGCCATCGCCATCAATTCGAATTTTTCCCTGGCGGCAGTGTGGCAAGCCGGCAAGGGCAACACGTTCAGGTTGGCGGTCATTGTCTACTGGATGCCCGCCGGCGCCGCGATTTTGGATTACTTCTTGCCCGACAATCTGCCTCAATATGTTGAGGCGGTGGTAATCCTGACCTGGGTGTTGCTCAGTTATGCCCTATGGGCAATCGAAATCGCCTGCCTGTCTTTCGCCTACAAATATCTGGCCGCTCCAACGGGAGCGGCGGACTGAAGATCGGCCATATAATTCCTGATTTATCTGGATTCTACTGATTACATGCTCCAGCCGTTATTTTGGCATGTTTTCTTTCCTAATCAGTTAGTTACGTAGGCCTGATATAGAAATTGTTTCCAGTTAGTGCGTGCCAGCACGTAGGTAATCGGCTATTGCCACGCCAAAATATTCCATGGTAGTTTTTACCGCAAGTGGTCCCCTGTAGATAATTAAATAATAAACAAAGGCAGCCGGGCGTTTTTAATAACAATATTTATTGGGAGTACTATGATGACTTTCATTTCATCCCTGCCGGTAAAGGCACGCGCGCATGTAAATTCAAAAGCGGTTACACGGCAACGGCACTTTCAATGCCTGCTGTTATTATGCTTGCTGGCATTCACCGCGTTTCCTCAAAAGAGCGACGCCGCTATTACACCGGGCCCTAAAACCTGGGAGGAATGGGGATTGCCGGCTTGTAACGGCGCATACAACTCGGCAACCAATATGCCTTGTCATAATACTTGGGGATCCTATTGGTGTGCCACGCACACTCGTCCCTGGGAATACATTCACTATTCACGGATGTCAGGGGGGGATTACACTAATTGTGAACCAGGCACCCTCAATGTCTATGAAACGCGCAATGCGCCGCGCCGTTGTCCGCCGGGCTATGAACTGACAGTCGGCGGCATTGAGAATGGCGAACTGTGGTATGTGTGCGAACTCGACGACACTGCGCCGGTGCCGGAGAAGAGCATCGGCAAACCGCAAGTGTGTGTCGGTAACCCGGTATCGGCGGACACCGGCAATAAGTACCAGGCGGAAATTGATATACCGACAGCGGCATTAGGCGCTGAGGATTTTACCCGCCATTACAACAGTGATATCCGCCGTTACTACGCCAACCAACTACCCCCGCCCGCCTTTACTAAAACCTGGCGGCATACCTACGAGCGTTATATCCTGGTGGTAAACTATTTCAGCAATGTCAGCACCGCGGTCGCGCATAGGCCGGACGGCAAGGCCTATTATTTTGCCAAGAGCGGCAATGACTGGCTGGGAGATGACGATGTGGTCGAACAGCTCGTCGAGCTTAAAGATGCGCAGGGCACCCGCACCGGCTGGCACTACATCCGGGCCGACAACGCGCTGGAAAGCTACGATGCCAACGGACAGTTACAGCACATTACCCAACCCAATGGCATCACGCTGTCCTTCACCTACGATCAAGGCCGATTGTCGACGGTCAGTAACGGCCTCGGCTATCAACTCGATTTCAGTTACGATGTCGCGGGCAAACTGATCGCCATCGAAGACAGCAGCGGCGCGGAGACGGAATACTTTTACGACACCAGCGGCCGGTTGATCACGGTGGAATACGACGATGACAGCACCCGGCAATACCATTATGAAAATGCCAGTCACCCGCACGCCTTAACCGGGATCACCGACGAACGCGGCATCCGTTTTGCCTGGTGGTATTACTACTGGACCGGCCAAACGTACCTGAGCCAGCACGCGCTGCAAGCCGACAAAACGCAACTCGTCTACAACACCGACGGTACGGTAACCGTCACCAACCCGTTGGGCAAACAATCCAAATATCACTTCACCGTGATAGAGGGCATGAATCGCCTCACCCACATTGAAGGCATTCCCTCGGCCAACTGCGCCGGCGCCAGTCAAACCTACACCTATACCGCGGAAGGTTGGGTGGACACGGAGACCGACTGGAACGGCACCGTCACCGATTACAACTACAACAGCCGTGGTTTGGAAATCCAGCGCATCGAAGCCAAGAACACGCCGCAACAACGCACCATCACCACCGAGTGGCATTCAACCCTGCGGTTGCCGACGCGCATTATCGAACCGCGCAAGATCACCGAGCTGGTCTATGACGATGCCAACGGCACTGGCAATGTGTTGACCCGCACCGAGATCGACAACACCGGCAACTGCGCCATCGACGATACCTTGCCCGGCTGCAAACGCATCACCAGCTACACTTACAACAGTCTGGGGCTGCTGGAAACCGTCGACGGCCCGCGCACCGATGTCAACGACGTGACCGCTTTTACTTACGACAGTGCCGGCAATCGCGCCACCGTCAACAATGCCTTAAACCACGTCACGTCGTTGACATCCTACGATGCCCATGGCAACCCGTTAACCCTCATCGATCCCAACGGGGTGGTCACCACGTTAACCTATGATGCCCGGCAACGCCTGCTCACCCGCACCGTGGCCGCCAGCACCGCCGAGGCCGCCACCACGCAGTTCGATTACGACGGCGCCGGCAACCTCACCCGCATCACTCAGGCCGACGGCAGTTTTTTGGATTACACCTACGACAATGCCCAGCGCCTCATCGGTATTGAAGACAGCCTCGGAAACCGCATCGACTACACCCTGGACAAAGCCGGTAATCGCCTGACCGAAAAAACCTATGATCCCAGCGATGTACTGACCAAAACCCAAACCTCGGTATTCGACGAACTCAGCCGCCTGCTGCAAACCATCGGCGCGAGCAGCCAAAGCACATTGTTTACCTACGACAACAACGGCAACACCACCAGCATCACCGACCCGGAAAGCAACGCCACCGCCAACACCTTCGACCCTCTAAATCGACTGATCAACGTGATCGATCCCGAAAACGGGGTGAATAATCCCACCGTGTACGCTTACGATGCACAGGACAATCTCACCGCGGTCACCGACCCTGAAGGCTTAAGCACCACCTATGGTTATAATGGCTTCGGCGAGGTCATCAGCCAGACCAGTCCCGATACCGGCACCACCACCTATACCTACGACACCGCCGGCAACCGCACCGGCATGACCGATGCCAGAGGCGTGACGGTGACCTACAGTTACGATGCCTTGGACCGCTTGACCGGCATTGATTATCCCGGCACCTCGGAAGACATCACCTATGTTTATGATCAAACCGCGAACGGCAACATCGGCATCGGCCGCTTAACGCAAGTGACCGATCAAAGCGGCAGCCTGGCTTACACCTACGACCGCCGCGGCAATATCAGCCAGGCCGATCACGATATTCTCGGCCAAACCCATACGATCAGCTATGAATACACCCTGGCCGATCAACTCAGCGCCATGGTTTACCCCAGCGGCCGTCGTCTTGACTACCAATACAATAACAATCACCAAATCACCGCCGTCACCGCCACGTTCAACGGTCAACCCCAAACCCTGGCCACTGCCATCGGCTATTTACCGTTCGGCCCGATGAACGCCATGAGCTACGGCAACGGCCTCACCCGCAGTCTCGGCTATGATTTGGATTACCGGGTCGATGTGCTGGAAGACGGCGCCTTCATGGACCGCGATTACAGCTATGATCTGAACAGCAATATCAGCGACATCCTCGACCTGATCGACAGCAATAACGACCAGCACTTCGATTACGACCCGCTGAACCGCCTGACCGATGCCGACGGCGCTTACGGTATATTCGGCTACAGCTACGACGGCATCGGCAACCGCCTGACGCGGACACTGAACAGCACCCCGGAAAATTACAGCTATTACAGCAACACCCATCGCCTGCACACCGTCGACAGCCAAACCCGCAGTTATGACGCCGCCGGCAACACCGTCAGCATCGACGGCAGCGCCTTCGACTATAACCATCAAAACCGCTTAAGCCAGGCCACCGTCAACGGCCTGACCACCGATTACACCTACAACGCCCTCGGCCAGCGGGTGATCAAACAAACCCCGACTGCCACCACCGTCTATCTCTATGACATAAACGGTCACCTCATCGGCGAGTACAACAACAGCACCAGCTTCCGCGAGTATGCCTACCTCGCCGGACAGCCCCTGGCCTTGCACGATACCCAGGGGGACGTTTACTATGTCCACAACGATCATTTGGGGACCCCGCAGGCGATGACGGATCAATCGCAAACGGTGGTCTGGCGCGCGCAATACGACCCGTTCGGCCTGGTCACGGTCAATGAGGACCCGGATAATGATTTGGTGGAGGTGGTGAATAATATCCGCTATCCGGGGCAGTATTTTGACAGTGAGACTGGGCTGCATTACAACTGGAACAGGTATTATGATCCGGTGACTGGACGCTATATCACCAGTGATCCGATTGGTATTATACGTAGCTATAATAACCCTCAATTTCAAGTTGCTATTGCAATAGGCGCGCTGAAAGAAACAGGCTTTGCAGGAGAAGAATTAAACCATTTGTATGGCTATGTTAATCAAAACCCATTATATTGGGTTGATCCTTATGGGTTAGCTGAAGAGCATACTAAGAATCAACGCGAAAGTAATAGAGAGAAACATGAGAAAGGGGATGCCAGGAAGAATAAAGATCGCGGAAACGAAAAGGGTGATAAAAATAGGGGATGGCCTAGAAAAAGACCGCCAAGCTGGAAAGGGCCGTGGCCTCCTCGCATAGTTCCGCTTTTAATTTGTCCGATTTGTTCTTATGTGTTGCCGCCAGAACCGCCATCTAATAGCTGCGATGCTTAGTGAGGGCCTATGAGTAAAAAAATAGTAAATAACCTTTATGAGCAAGCACTCAAAGAGGCAAAAAAGAAAAAACCAGATATCGAAAAAGTTTTTTCTTTACTCACTAAGTCGCTTGAGTCTGGTGACATGAAAGCAGCATATGCGCTAGGCACTTGGTACTTGCATGGTAACCATGTCAAAAGAAATATGCGTATAGCAATTCAGCTACTAAAACAAGCAGCCCAAGAAAATATCCCAGACGCACTTTATGATTTGGCAGTGTGTTATGAAAAAGGTGCTGGCACAATAAAAAGTGAGAAAAAAGCTTTTGAATATTATCTGCGAGCATCGCTATACGGTGATGCGCAATCAACCTATGAGGTAGGCCGTTGCTATTACTACGGCATTGGGGTTCACAAAGATAAACATATCTCAAAAGTATGGTTTGATCGAGCTATGGCTTTGGGCATTACTGAATAAACTTAAGCGAAGAACTCCCAAATATACAAATATATAAAGATAGGGCCAGTGTAACCCAAAATAATCGCCAATCTCCCTCATGCTATAACCCCGCTATTGTAAGCCAGTAATATCGCCGAATCCCTATCGGGGGGCTTTCTCCTTGTATCGCGATAGAGGCTTGGTCAACGGCCGTCCATCCTTAGGTCGTTTATGGTTTTTTGCCAATCTCAGGCATTTGTGCAGCTCAGAATGGGAAGAACGAGTCGAGTAGAATGATGGAATGATGGAATGATGGGGTCAAATCTAGTTTTATTGCTTTAAAGGATGTGTTATTGTTCTTCCCAATGGCAAGACCGCTCCGCATAGAATTCGAGGGCGCTTGGTATCATGTGATGAACCGGGGAGCGGCTCGACAGCACGTTTTCAGAACCGACGATCAGCGGCACTATTTTCTAGAGTTGCTGGGGGATGCCTCGGAGCGATTTAATGCCGAATGGCATGCTTACTGTTTGATGGGCAATCATTATCATCTGCTCATACGTACGCCCGAAGGAAATTTGCAACGGATTATGCGGCACGTCAATGGTCTTTACACCCAGTACTATAATCGCGTTCTGAAGCGAGATGGTTCGTTATTTCGAGGGCGTTATAAAGCCATTCTGGTCGATGCTGAAGCCTATTGGTTGCGCCTGTCGCGCTACATTCATCGCAATCCTTTAGAGGCCAAGCTCGTGAAGCGACTGGACCAATATCCATGGTCTAGCTACCCGGTCTATATAGGAATACAAAATAAACCCGACTGGTTGGAGTGTGATTACATTCTCAAATCGCTTGCCGTCCGTAAAAGCAAAGAACGCTATAAATCGTATGTTGAGGAAGGCCCTGATTTTGAACTACTGGAATTCTATGGCAGGAAAAAACTTGATCCTGTGTTGGGAGGCGATGATTACAAGAAGTTGCTTAAGCTCGAGAAAGAAGAGGTGGATGTTCCGGAGCTTAAGCGAGTGCGAGTCAGGCCGACAATAGACCGAATTATTCAGGCGGTGTGTGACCGTTTGGAGGTGGAACCGAAGGCATTGAGCGTATTAAAACGAGGGCGTGCAGTGGATAATCCGGCCAGAGGAATGGCAATGTATCTCTGTCAGCGAGAGGGAGATATGAGGCTCGGAGAAATCGCATCGTACTTTGGGTTGAAGAACTATACGAGCGCCGGATCCGGCATACGACAGTTTCAGAAGCGCCTTGAAGGAAGCAGTGAACTTCAACGGCTCGTTAAGCTAATAAAACTAGATTTGACCCCTTGACACTTGACCCTTCAGACTGTTAGCTACCCAAGTTGTTCAACATTTAACATTTCGGATGGTGAGGTCACGATTAATAAGGAAGTATTTCTAAGTGAAGCTTTAAATTCAAATAGCAAAGTGCCAGGATATCCATGGCTAGACAACCAGCTAGATTGCGGTGCATATATTTCTGCAATATTTCGAAGGCCAGATTTTGAAGAACTATCTGTAAGATTTTGGGATTGTGATGAGTGGGTTCGCATGAATTTTCTTAAAAATGAAAAGAAAATCAGGGGGATAGACCACGATTAATGGGATTTGGTGAGAGGCTGACGTTTAATTATAGTGAGGAGTGGTGCCGCGGAGAGCACGCATTGCGATAGTCGGGATACCTTGGCACATCATACAGCGGGACAATAATCGGAGCGCTTGCTTTTATGCTGAGGAAGATTATCAGCGTTACCTGTGTGATTTGAAGGTTATGATGACCAACCATGTGCATAGCGCCGGATCCGGCATACGTCAGTTTATGAGGAACCTTGAAGGAAGTAGTGAACTTCAACGGCTCGTTAAGCTGATAAAACTAGATTTGACCTCTTGGGTTGCTTGGTCCTTGAAAGGTGAAGTTATAGATGGGTGCGAATGTGTGCCTATAGTAATCTAGACATGCTTGATTCCAGGAAATCCGATTTTCATATGATTCTCCACTATGGTTGAAGCCTTAAAATGATTTACGTTGCAGAAAAAGATTTTAATAGACAACTTGATTTGCTTGAGCATTTTTCAAACTCGGAAGATGTTGAGCTAGTCGTATGGATGTATCCAGAAGCAGAAATCGACGAATTGCTCGGCTTAAAACTATATGAGTCCCGGTCAATCAAGGCCGAGCCTGTGACTACTTACCAAGAAGGAATTATTTCTAGATGCACAAAGCGGTTGCCGACAGATAGAAATCTGATACAAAAACTAAGAAGCGAAAGGCACATCATCACAAAAAATTGCGACAGCATATGCCTTTATTTTTCAAATGATTTTGAATGGCAAGTATGTGTCGTAGGACATGAAGGTATGGGCTTGGTTCGAAATACTTCCTTTATTAGCGATCTAAAAAAATCTGGTTATAACGTATCGCTAAATCCACCCGATTGGTGGTGAACGGCATGGCGGAAAAATGGGGCGGATCTTGATCCGTGACTTGAAGTACTAACAAGCAGACAAGTTTCTATCTGAGTTCTTTAAGATAAAATTAATGGGGACGTTTCCCGATAGGAATTAAAGGGGACGTCTCCCAGTAACTGCCAGACAAGTATCAGCTTCCTTAATAAGAATAAGAACACGGCATCGAAACAACATGCCGATTAACGGTAATGCTTTCCGAACAGCTGGCGTCACCGTTTTTGACCGCCCCCACGGTCGTGCTGTAATTGATCGCCTGAACTTTTTTCGAGACCACGTAAACGCCGTTAGCGCCGTAGGGGAGCGTGTAATAGCTGTTGTCGGGCGACGGCGGAAAATCGAAAGAGTAGTCGTAGCTGTAACCGGAGATATGCTCGCTCTGGAGCCGCAGGACGAATTCCCGCTGGGTGGAGGTTACGCAGAAATCATTGATTTTATCGACACGGTGAGGCAGGCCGACGTCGCCGGCCGGCAGGGTGATGTTTTCCAGCAGGCCGTTGGGGCGGCGCACGGTCGCGACCACGGTGACGTCGGCGCCGGACCCGGAAAGCACGCCGGTGCTCGATATCTTCGCGTCGCTGTAGTAGGCGGGCGAGGCGCGCACGGACCAGCCGGTGACGCTGAAGCCGGCGGGCAGGGAGGCGACGGAGTATTGCCCGCGGTTGAGGCACGAATTCTGG
>DASVCP010000016.1:0-7529 GCA_036381555.1 Gammaproteobacteria bacterium | reverse complement strand
GAAATAGTAAACATAAGTTCCGCCCTTGAGCGCCAGTGTGGTAAAAATCATGATTGTGATGACCAGCATCAGAGCCCAGGGCCGGTTTCTGACAAGGTCTTTCAGGTCCTGGAGAACGCTCGAATCCTGGTCGACCGCTGGCACGATGCGTTCGCGGGTGGTGATGAAGGTGATCAGGAAAAACACCACGCCCACGATAGAAAACATCATCATCGCGTTTTTAAAGCCTTCGGCCTTGTCGCCGCCGCCGAGAATCAGCACCAGCGGCAGCAGCAGCACCTGGATGATGAACTGGGCTATCATCACCGCCACGAAACGATAGGATGACAGGCTGTTGCGCTGGGACATGTTGCCGGTCATCACGCCGCTCAATGCGGCATAGGGCAGGTTGTTGGCCGAATAAATGGTAACCAGCAGAGTGTAGGTAACGAATGCGTATATGATCTTGCCGTTCTGGCCCAGGTCGGGCGTGGAGAACGTCAGCAGCGCCATCACGCCAAAAGGCACCGCCGTCCACAGAATCCAGGGCCGGAATTTGCCCCAGCGTGTACGGGTGCGGTCCGCGATGATTCCCATGATTGGGTTGAACAATACGCCGCCAAGAATGCCGGCCATAAAAATAATGGTGGAGGCCGACCCCGCGGGGATGCCATATACATCTGTATAGAAAAAGGCAAGAAAAGTGATCTGTGTCTGGAAAATCAGGTTAGCTGCAAGATCACCCAGGCTGTAACCCACCTTTTCAACGACTGAAAGCTTTTCTGAGTTCACAGTATTCATATGCCTACGTATTTATACTAGGAGAAATCGGGACGAGGATATCACTTTGCCGGCTTGATTGCCCGTGCAGGGGCGTTCGTGTCCAATTTGCGTGCTCGTAATGGAAAATACTAATAGTCAACTATACTACAAGTCTGAAGGTCCGGTGTATATAAACTTGAAGCCGGTCGCAAGAGTAATCGAAAATCGGCCAAGCGGCAAAAAAATACTACGAACACATACAGTGGAGGTAGCCCGTGGGTTACTTAACGTCTATATATGAGTTATTAAAACCTCTTATCAAGGAGGACATGGTATGGCCGAAGTGGCGAATATGGTTTGCCCGAATTGCAACGCCTTTCAACCGCGTGCGGCAGTCTGTGACCAGTGTGGAGTGGTTATTGAAAAGGTATTGAACACCAATAAAGGCTTCTTTGAGAAAAAGACTGTTCCGGCGGACGACAAACCTAAAACCAACAAGCTGTGGCTGGTGTTGCTGATTGTTTGTGTCATTTTCTACTATTCTGAGAAAAAAGACGAAGAAGTCGAGGTGGTTTCCGCGAAGGGGGCGGTTTCCGGGCAGGCGGATAGCAAGCCATTGGCTCTGGCGCAGGAGGATGCCGAGCCTCTGGTCGCCGACATCCCCGATACCACATCGATCTCACAGCAAGACAGGGTGATTACCAAGTTGCAAACGTTAAAGTCTACACTCTACATGCTCGGCGTCGAAGGCAAAGTGCCGCCCAGTAACGAAGAAGGTCTGCAATCGCTGGTGAACGGAGGCTTGCTGACCGAATCCGATATCACCGACGAATGGGGTAACACTTTTGTGTATCGGCTGGAATGGGGCGAACAGGTTGGCCCGCAACAGGAGTACCGGATCTTTGTGCATTCCAGGGGACCTGACGGCATTTCCGGGAATGCCGATGACATAGCCATGCCCTAAAAACATATCAATTTTCTTTCCTCATGTATTTATACGTAGCCGCTGTCGATTTACCAAAGGGGCTTGGTTTAAGGTAAGTCTCCTTGTGTATCTGAATCCGGTACCCTGAGCCCGGCTATTCAAAATCTCCCTCCTTTCGACTACAGTGCCGGTTCACACAAATAGGGAGCACTTTGAGCAATGCAGTATCGTCGATTGGGTGCGAGTGGCCTGAAACTCAGTGAGTTCTCTCTCGGGTCCTGGGTGACTTTCGCCAAACAACTGGACCTGGGCAACGGCAAACAATTAATCAAAACCGCTTTTGATGCCGGCATCAATTTTTTTGATAATGCCGAAGCCTATGAGCACGGGCGTTCAGAAACACTGATGGGGGAGGCGATTGCCTCGCTGGGTTTGCCGCGCGACGAGTTTTGCGTGTCCAGCAAAGTGTTTTGGGGTGGTGAGAAACCAACCCAATGGGGATTGAGCGGTAAACATGTCACCGAAGCCTGCCATGCCGCCTTAAAGCGTCTGAATGTGGATTATCTCGACCTTTATTTCTGTCATCGCCCGGATGAGACAACCCCTGTCGAGGAAACCGTAAGGGCCATGCATAACCTGATCACGCAGGGCAAAGTGTTATATTGGGGCACTTCGGAGTGGAGCGCGCAGCAGATCATGGAGGCATACGCCGTGGCCAGGCAGTACAACCTGACGCCTCCCCGCATGGAGCAGCCTGAGTATAATCTGTTCAAGCGAGAGCGTGTGGAAGGTGAATTCAGACGCCTGTATGCCGCAATCGGTCTCGGAACAACGATCTTCTCACCGTTGGCCGGCGGAGTTCTAACCGGCAAATATAATGACAGCCTGGAGAAGGCAGGTCGTCTGAACTTGCCCGGTTACGAGTGGCTCAAAGCCATCTACGAGTCGGACGAGGGCAGGCAACGCATGGATAAGGCCCGCAAACTCGCCGCCCTGGCCGACGATATGGGCGTACCGCTGCACCACCTTGCTTTGGCATGGTGTCTGAAAAATCCGCATGTAAGTACTGTGATCCTGGGTGCATCCAGGCTGACGCAGTTGGAAGACAATCTGAAGGCGCTGAATATCTTGCCGCAAATGAATGACTCGGTGATGTCGGCTATCGAGGAAATTGTCCAGAATCGCCCGCCCGTTCCATCGATTTAGGGGGAAATTTTACATAAGTCAAAATTTTTCGCCCGGACTGAGGCTATCCTGCAGATTGTGGGGGCTCAGCAGCGGCGCCGATGATGGCTAAAGAATATCCCGCCTGGAGTCGCTATAGATTATGTCTAAGTACCGAAGGGTTGCCATGGGTTTGAACCGGAGATTTGACCGAATAAACATCTTTTTGAAACCCGCATAAGTAAGCAGACGGTTTAATGAAGGCCCATTCTTACAGGGAATACGGTTTATCCCTTCTGCTGCTGCTGATGTTTGCGTCAGTCGCAGTGTTGTCATATCCGCTTAATTTGCAAGCGGAACAGACGGTTATCGGGGTTGTGTATCCGCAAATGCGCGAGCCGTATCGGGGCGTTTTTGAAGCCATTATTTCAGGTATCGAGAGTTCGGTGGTTCATGCGCGACGTTTTGAGCTGTCTGATAACGTGCAGGACAATGGTAAAGTCTTAAATTGGGTTCAGGAAGAACAGATAAAAACTGTAGTGGCTCTGGGAAAACAAGGCTTGGATTCGGCTGCAAATTTTCCGGCGGAGGTGAATGTCGTAATAGGCGCAGTATTGACTCCGCCTGACTCGGTGCAGAAAGCGGGCGGTATCTTGTTGGCCCCCGCGCCGGACCGATTGTTTCAATGGCTAACCTTGTTGGCGCCTGATGTGAAAAAGGTAACCGTTGTCTACAACCCCGAACTTAACGGCTGGTTGATTGAGTTTGCCCACGCCGCCGCCCGGAAACACAAGTTAATCCTGAATGCCCTGCCTGCTCAGGATTTGCGTACGGCCGCCCAGTTATATCGTGATTTGGTTGAAACCGGGTTGGGCGCTAATCATGCCGTCTGGCTGCCTCAGGATTCTTACACAGTCGATCAGCAGACTACCTTGCCCATGCTGTTAAAGGCCTCCTGGGATCAGGAGTTTGTCGTTTTTTCCAGCAATCCTGCCCATGTCAAGCGAGGAGCCCTTTTCGGCCTGTACCCTGATAATGTGGCAATGGGAAAACGTCTGGGTGAGCTGGCGGCCAACGTAAATGGCGGCCTGGAAGTTAAGAATTTCCCAATTGAGCCGTTAAAAGACTTATTAATTGCCGTAAATTTACGTACTGCCGATCATCTTCGGTTGAATCTAGACAAGAATCTGGTGGAATCACTTGATTTGACGTTTCCGGCCACACGCTAGGAGAATTGCGGTTGTTAAACAGGCAAGTACAGGCATTTGCCGACCTATTTCCAATCAGGAAACTCTGGCACCAGGCGAGTTTTAGACAGCAACTGGTAATTACTTTTGCCAGCGGCATTTTTGTGCTGGCCTTATCGGCTTCTTTTGCCACCTATTTGCTGACCAGCGCATCCTTGCGGGAACGGCTGCTGGAAGGCGGTCTGCAGGCGACCAAAATCTTCGCCGAACAGACAACACTGGCCTTGCTCTATCAGAGTGGTGACAATGCCCGCGATATCGCCGAAGCGACGCTGGCTGTACCGGATGTTTTGGGGGTCGGCCTGTACCTGGCCGACTGGACGCCGCTGTTGGAGCTGGGCGAAATCGACAGCCTTCAATCGGCGGGCTGGAATCCGGCGGCAGGGCCTTCTCTTGAGTCCGAGACAGAAAACGCCTGGCACTATGTAGCTCCGGTTTATTCCGGCACGCAGGGTTATGACAAAGACTCTCCGTTCATGGAGATTAACCCCGAGCCGGAGTTGTTGGGCTTTGTTCGGGTGGTAATGAGTAAGAAATCGTTGCTGGCAATGGCGCAGGATGTAATGCGTGGCAATTTTGCCGTCTTAATCGCATTGGCGTTGGTACTGCTGGCTATTCTCCTCACAATCACCAGTCGCTTGTTAAAGCCCCTTTCCGATCTCGTTAATATCATGCTGCGTGCCGAACACGGCGATGCGTTTGTCAGGGCGGATATTAAAGGCTCCCGCGATATCGAACACATGCAGCATGCATTTAACAGCATGATGGACGTGCTGGAATCCAGGGAGCACGAACTGGTGACTGCTCGCGACATGGCGATGGAGTCGGCGCGCGCGAAAAGTATTTTTGCCGCCAATGTGACCCACGAATTAAGAACACCTTTAAACGGCATAATAGGCATGTTGCAGTTGCTCGATGTGCCGGGGTTAAACGAGAAGCAGCAGCAGTGCGTGGAAACCGCGCAACGTTCCGCCGAAGCCTTGATGACATTGATCAATGACATTCTTGATTTCTCGAAAATTGACGCCGGTAAAGCTTCCTTGCAACCCGAAGCGTTCTCGCTGCGAACATTGGTTAGTCAGGTTATAGGACTGTTGAAAGTTCAAGCCGAGAAGAAAGGTATCGAACTTGGTTACTCAATTGACGATGACGTTCCCGACAACCTTAGCGGAGAAAGCAGCCGCATTTGCCAGATATTGTTTAACCTGATTGGTAACGGAATCAAGTTCACCCGGAGAGGCAGCGTATCCTTGTCGGTGAGCAAAGCTGAAAAGTCAGCGAAAGTTTCCGAAGATCCCCTGACAGGCCGGCAGTTACCGTTGGCCGCTTTTGGTGAAGACGACCAACTTTCAAAAAACATTTATCTTGATTTTACCGTACATGATACGGGCATCGGTATTTCACCGGTTGCACAGAAGCGGATTTTCGACGCGTTTTCCCAGGCGGATGGCTCCACGTCCCGTGAGTATGGAGGAACGGGGCTTGGACTGACAATCAGCCGTCAACTGGTCGAATTTTTAGGCGGAGAAATGCAGGTTGAAAGCGAGCTGGGTAAGGGCAGCCGCTTTAGTTTCCAAATCCCCCTGGAACTGGCGAGTGAAATGGAAACTGCGAATCCTCTGAAAGGCGAGGGTGCTATAGACGTTGATCAAGAGGAATTGCCGCCGCTGAAGATGCCGCTGAAGGTGCTGGTAGTTGACGACAACCGAACCAACCAGCAAGTGGCAAAGGGCATGCTGGAAAGGCTGGGGTGTGAAGTGACTGTGGTCTCAACGGGGGAAGAGGCTTTAAGAACGAGTTTTCAGACACATTATCACGCCGTGTTGATGGACATCCAGATGCCGGGCATGGACGGCTACGAGGTGACGGATCAGATACGCCGGCTCGAAGACGAAGATTCCCACATGATGATCATCGCCATGACTGCCAATAATCGTAAAGATGATCTGGAGCATTGTTTGTCGGTCGGTATGGATGATTTTCTTACCAAGCCTTTCAAGTTGCAGGAGTTGCATAAGAAACTGCTGGTTTGCGAGAAGAAGCTTGAAGATTCCCTACCTGAAGATAAGAAAATACCGGCGGAAAATTCAGACGTTGCGCCCAGGCAAAAGAATGAGGAAGATATTAACATTGATATCCGGCCGGCAAAGGTTGGAAAGACTGTTATTAATGTCAACTCGTTGAGCACACTGAAAGATAATGCCGGTCATGCATTTATGGAAATGATCGAAGTGTATCTGGAAGATCAGTTGATTTATCTGGATGCTATCGACAAAGCTTTGGAGACCGACGACAGGGAACTCTTGAAGCGAACGGCCCATACCCTGAAAGGGAGCAGCCGGCATTTCGGGGCGGAGATGCTGAGTGAGTTATGCCGAAAGGTCGAAGAAGGCGCCATGGACGAAAGTATGGAGAAAATTGTTTCGATGATCGAACCATTAAGAATAGCCGCACAATCCGTGAGGAATGAACTGGGAACCGAGTTGGATGTTCTCCGTAAAGAATTGACCGGTCAAAGCCGCGCTTACGGAGAAACCCAGGTCCCCGCCCGAATTCTGGTAGTCGATGATGATCGCAGCATGCGTTTGATGATGCGCAAGGTGCTGGAAGCAGACGGCTACATCATCGAGGAATGTTGCAATGGTGCGCAGGCACTGGCTGTCTGCTCCGAAAACACACCGGACCTGGTGTTGATGGATGCAATGATGCCGGGCATGGATGGATTTACCGCTTCCAAGGAGTTGAGAAAAACGCCCGGCAGCCGGCATTTGCCGATCCTGGTGGTGACGGCACTGGACGACGAGAGTTCCATAGATCGCGCCTTCTCCGCGGGGGCAAACGACTTCATACCCAAGCCTGTCAATTTTGCAGTGTTGCGCCAGCGTATCGCCAGACTGCTTGATGCCAGTCAGGCGGAAAAGCATGTAAGACACCTGGCGTATCACGATACCTTGACCGGGTTGCCAAATCGCCGCACATTCATGGAAACGCTTCAGCAGCTCATGAACCAACCTCACGACGAGCACGACATGATCGCGGTGATGTTTCTTGATTTGGACAGGTTCAAGATGGTCAACGATACCCTGGGGCACGATATAGGCGACCTGTTGCTGAAAGCGGTTACAACGCGAATCAATCAGAGTTTGCGCAGCAGCGATATCGTTGCCCGGCTGGGCGGAGACGAGTTTACGATAATACTGGACCACATGATTTCTCCGGAAATTATCGCGCGCATCGCGCGCAAGATTTGTGAGGCTCTGTCGGAGCCGTTCTTTCTTGCCGATCAGCACATCTATGTCACCACCAGCATTGGTATCTCGCTTTATCCCGTTGATACCACCGACATAAATGCCCTGATCAAATATGCGGATACCGCAATGTTCAAGGCCAAAGAGACGCGTAATGCTTTCCAGTTTTATGAGTCCGGAATGGAAATGCAGGTTGCCAAACGC
>DASVCP010000015.1:0-3539 GCA_036381555.1 Gammaproteobacteria bacterium | reverse complement strand
AGTAGCTCTTGCGCATAATCGACGTGCAAATTATGGTTACGCGCCTGGATCAGCGGTTGCACGGTTTCAACGGCCTGTGCAATCACCGCCGAGACTTCCAAACGTTCCTTTTGCAATCGGATCTTGCCCTGGGTTATGCGTGAAACATCGAGCAACTCGTCGATCAGGCGGGTCAACTGCCGTGTTTGCCGGTCAATAATTTTCAACCCTCCGTTTTCACGGCCTTGCTGATCTTCCATTTGCAGGAGGTGCGCGGCATTGCTGATTGCGTCCAACGGATTGCGTAATTCGTGGGCCAGCATCGCCAGAAATTCGTTTTTGCGGCGGTCGGCTTCGAGCAAGGCGTTTGCGATCCGTTTTTGTTCGGTAATATCGCGGGCGACCTTGGATGCACCGATAATGCGGCCGGAAGCATCGCGAACCGGTGAGACGCTCAACGACACGTCGATTCGCCGACCATCTTTGGCGACTCGTACGGTTTCGTAGTGGTCGATACGTTCGCCGCGGCAGAGTTTGCCGAGAATATGCCGCTCTTCATCCTGCAGGTGCGGGGGAATGATGCGGGTGATTGGCTGGCCGATCATTTCCTCGGCGCTGTAGCCGAAGATCCGTTGCGCCCCTGTGTTCCAGCTTTGAACGACGCCTTTCAAATCCTTGCTGACGATGGCATCGTCGGATGATTCAACAATCGCGGCGAGCCGCGCCTGGAGTTCATGCGATTGACACTGACTGCTTACATCCACCAGCATATTGATCGCGCCTGTCATCGCGCCGGAACTGTCGAACAGCGGAGTGGGGTGGGGCAGTACGTCGACTCGGACGCCGTCGGGCCGCTCGACAACAATTCGTTCGCCGCGGACAGCGCGGCTTTCCCGGATGCAAACCGCCATCGGGCAATCTTCAAGCGGCAGGGGGCTGCCGTCGGGGCGGTATATACGCCAGGATCCGCACCATAAATCCTTGCCGATTTCCGGTTCCCGCCCCCATAACGTTGCGGCAGCTTCGTTATAAAGCGTCACCCGCCCCCGCGCATCGCAAGTGTAAATGGCGGCGGGCAGGATTTGGATAAGCTCGCGGTAGTGCCGCTCGCCCTCGCGCAACTGCGCATTGAGTTTTTCCAGCTCCTGCACGTGCTGTGCTGCTTGTTCGTTTTCAGCCTGCTGCTGTCTGCCAACCTCCTCAAAGGCCAGAAAAATCAGGGCGACCTTTCCGTCATTTGCCCGTAAACACCGTGCATTCAGGCTCAGCGTTTTTTGCCCGATTCCGGAGAAATCATGCTTTAGCTCGAATCCTTCAACCCGGTTTTGCGCGGGAAGAATCCTTTCCAGCAGGTTTCGCAAGGCCGGAATGTTCCAGCCGCCGTTGTCCAGCCGGTAGAGCGGCTGGTTTTCAGCCTCTTCGGGCAAAAGACGGAAGTATCTGCAAAAGGCCTGATTGGCAATCAGGATTTGCAAATTTTCATCCAGTACCAGAAAAGGTTCTCGCGCGGTTGCAACTACGATTTCCAAACTGCCCATTGTAGTTGAGAGCCGCTCTTGAACTTGTTTACTTGCAGTCTCTTGCGGCTGAGGTGCCTTGGGAATACTTAAAGTCTCTCTCATTTGTTGAATGCAGCTCAGATAACTCGCCATTAAGTCATCACGTTCCCTGTAGACAGTTCATGATGGGATATGAGTGATTCAGAAGGTTAACGGGCGAAATTATGCGCCTCGAAAGCATAACGGTTTCTCATTATTCAGAATAGTTGTTGAAAACGCCATTGGGAAAATCATGACTGATAAAAACTCATTGAGTTGAAGCTATTCATCAAGAAATACTCATAACTAATTGTTTAGCTTGATCTGTTAAAGTTCTTAAAGTTGTTTCCAGTTGCCGGCGCTGGGGTTCCAGTTCCCCCATTGACAACCCTTTTTGCACGAAAACCGGCTCGCCGACGGCGACCACCAGTGTATTGAACCACCCGGGCAGGATAAAGCGATCCCAGGAGTTGAGTTGCTTGCAGCGGCGAGCGGCGGAGGCCATGGGGAGTATTGGTGCACCCGTCATCTGCGCCAGCATCAGGGGGCCGGGTTTAAACTCGAATATCGGTCCGCGCGGACCATCCGGGGTGTTTGCCGGAGAAATATTGTCGCGGCTGACGGCCAGGTACAAATCCCGTATTGCCTGGGCTCCAGTTCTGCTCGAAGAACCCCGTATCACCTGCACTCCCCAATCCCGGAAAATTCTGGCGGGGATCTCCCCGTCCCTGGAAGGGCTTACCAAAAAACCTGGGTTAAAATTGGGTGTACGTACAGACAACAGAAAAATTGCGCAGCCCAGATTCTGCTGATGCCAGTAACAAGGGATAAAAGGCCTGCTTCCCGACAGGGCGGTGAGGTGGTGCTCACCGTGAACCTGTATGGTCGACGTTTTGCGCAGCCCCCACAGATAGGTTTTCAGCACGGGAGCGGCAATGGCGTATTTCAGGCGCTTGCGCCATTTTGAGCTATGGGACACTGGAATACTGCCTTTAGTTGTTCGTTACTCCGGAGTCGATGCCAAGGGTTGGCAACAGGATGGTCATCGCCTGGTTTTTTACGCTATATTCCTGCCCCGGCAGGTCAGTGGCGAAATAGCCGGTATAGCCGCCGGGCAGAGACAGGGGTGTCAGGTACCATTGCCGGTTGCGAAAACAGGCGCCAAGTCCGGACAAAGATACCTCTTCCATACTCCAGACTCCGCCGGTTCCATCGGCTTTGATCACCGCTTCTTTTTGAGTCCAAAAGTGGAAAAAACGCTGCGGCTCCGCTTGAACAGCTTTTTGTTCCGCCGGGCTCATAATGCGATCAAGGCCCATTTGTATCTCGCGCACCTGTTCCACGTCAACGCCGATGTTGCCATGCCCGGCTACGGCGCATGCGATCAAATCGTGGGAGTGGGAGATATTAAAGTCCGGAAAGCCGGGACAATGGGGTTTGCGGTTCTTCTCAAAGAGCACCCGTGACAGCGAAAAGTCATTGTACCCGGCCTGGTGCATGGCGATTTTCAGCAGTTGTAAACCCAACAAGGAGCACAGTCTGGCTTGGAAAACCCGAATACGTTCGATTTGCAGGCGCTTGGATTCCGGCAGTTCGGCTAGCCAGCCTGTCATCGTCGACTCGAGGTCGGCCGGGCTGAACAATTCCAGATTGGCCTGTGTATAATGAACGTTTATCATGCCGGGTGATTTTTACGCGCTGTTATGCAAGCGGCTAACGCCAGTTTAATTTGATGATCAATAATACCAGTTCTTATCCCTTGTCGTCCGTGCCCCCTGGGCCCGCGGAAAAACATGATATCAATATCAGCGAGGAATCCTTTCCCGTCATCCGGGAACTGGTGAAGGCCTATCCCGACATTTGCCGTATTGGGGCGAAGTCCCGCGTACAGGATACTTACCTTCTGAATCATCCCGACGCAGTCAAGCGGGTGTTGATCGATAACCATAAAAACTATGTGAAAGGCGTCGGTTTCGAACGCGTCAAACTGCTGCTGGGCAACGGCATTATTGTCAGCAACGG
>DASVCP010000014.1:0-7459 GCA_036381555.1 Gammaproteobacteria bacterium | reverse complement strand
CGCCGCGGCACGGTCACGTGGTGATCGCGGTGGTCAACGGCGAACTCACCGTCAAGCGGCTGTACCGCAAAGGCAACGTCATCCGCCTCGACGCCGAGAACCCAACCTATCCCAACATCGACATCCTGGGCGAGACCGAGCTGACCGTCTGGGGCGTGGTGCGCGCCAACATCCATCAATTTCTATGATTGGTCTTCTGGACTGCAACAATTTCTACTGCTCCTGCGAACGGGTCTTCCGCCCCGACCTGGAAGGCAAACCGGTGGCGGTGCTGTCCAACAACGACGGCTGCTTCATCTCCCGCTCGGAGGAAGTCAAGGCGCTGGGCATTCCCATGGCCGCGCCGCTGTACCAGTACAAGGCGCTGATCGACAAGGCCGGCGTGCATATTTTCTCGGCCAACTTCGCGCTGTACGGCGACCTGTCCGAACGGGTGATGGACACGCTGAAACAGTTCGCGCCGGCCGTCGAGGTCTATTCGATCGACGAGGCGTTCTTCGACCTGTCGCCGTTAAAGCCCGCCGAACTGATACCGTTCTGCGCCGAATTGAAAAAAACCATCCGCCGGTGGACCGGCATTCCCATCTCCATCGGCATCGGCCCCAGTAAAACGCTGGCCAAGCTCGCCAACCGCATCGCCAAAAAAAACACCGGCAGTAACGGCGTGCACGCGCTCACGGACCCGGCGCGCTACCGCGACGAACTCAGCCGTTGCGCCGTCTATGAAGTCTGGGGTGTCGGCGGCGGGCTCACCGGGAGGCTGCAACGCCACAACATCAAAACCGCCTGGGACCTGGCGCAATGCGACACGCAGTGGGCCAGAAAGGAAGCCGGCGTGGTGCTGGAGCGCACCGTGCGGGAATTGCGCGGGACCAACTGCCTGCCGCTCGACCTCACCAATCCGTACCGGCAACGCATCCTGGTGTCGCGCTCGTTCGGCCGCACCGTCACGACGCTCGAAGACCTGCGCGCCGCCGTCGTCACCTACACCATGCGCGCCGCCGAAAAACTGCGCCGGCAGCACTGTCAGACCCACACGCTGACCGTGTTCGCCGGCATCCAGCCGCGCGACGACCACAAAGCCCGGGAGTATGACGATGAGCCGGTAAAACTGGCCCAGCCGACCAACGACACACGCGCGCTGATCGAGGCGGCCACCCAAGGCATCGCCGCGCTGTTCAAACGGAACCGGGGCTGCCGCTACAAAAAAGCCGGTGTGATGCTCGACGGCATCCAGCCGGACGACTTGGTACAACCGTCGCTGTTCGCGCCGCCCACCGAACAAACGGCGATCTCCAAAACACTCGACGCAATCAATAACAGAATGGGCGCCGGCACGGTGCGATTCGCGGCGATGGACATCGGCAGCAACTGGCGGATGAATCAGCATTACCGCTCGGGGCGGTATTCGACGAAGTGGGAGGAGTTGCCGGTTGTTAATTAGAAAATCTTTGCCTCGCGCAGTGACGTGACCGCCAGGGAGGGTGGAAATGCAGATTTTGCAGGAGCAAAAATCTGCCGGGGACGCAGAGAGAAAACATTAAAATCTGTCAATGGCGGGGGCCAGATGTGTAGGGTGGGCACGGCCCACCGCATCGGAGTTAGGGAAAAAAGAAATGGTGGGCGGTGCCCACCCTACGATCTAAGAACCGAATAACTTCCTCGAAAGAAATGCAAAAAAACGCGGAATAAATCTGCACGATTAAAAGTTGAAACCTTTAACATAAACAAGGTACGCTCCACACGTATAGGCTTACGCTCGAGTTAAACCAAATGCAAAACCTCACAATCGACATAGCCAAACTTAAAGAGAACCTCGGGGAAAAATACTCGGCGCTGGTGATCGACAACCCCAGGGACGCCGTCGAGTATTATGTCAACCGGAAACTCCAGGCGTTCGCCGGACAGCTGGGCGGGGATACCGAATTCAGGCGTATCACCGAACACAAACTGGACGGATTCCTGGCGATGACCCGTCAACAGCGGCTGGCCGTGGCGGTCAACGACATGCACAAACGCATGATGGCCATCCCGCCCGAATACGAACCGTTGATTCCCGGCTACGCCAGGAAAAATTTTCAGCGGGACATCATCACCTCACCGAAAGCGGTCGCGCGGCTGCTGCTGATTTACGGCATTCCTTACACCCTGCTGGTGCTGATTATCGGCATACTTATCGGCAGGTGTTTAGCTATTTGGTTTTGAATTCTTAAAGTTAATTTCACGTGACCGCTAGGGATAGCGGAAATGCAGACAATGTAGGGAACAGTTGTCTGCCTAAGGCGCAAAAGCGAAGTTAAATACACTTATCCTATCCAACGCAACTCCAAGCTCTTCTTCCGAATTTAACTTAAATCTTCGCGTCCTTAACATGTAAGGTGGGCACCGCCCACCGCATCGGATTTTTGAGAAAGGAATGGTGGGCGGCGCCCACCCTGCTTCCTGATATTAAATCCAAAATCAGTTTTTTTCGTTCACTTCATGATCCTGAAATCCCTTGTCCTTTGCCCGCCCTATTTCCGCGATGGCTTGCGCTCGGATTCAAGCACGGGTTTGTAACCCTCATCGCGGACATCCTGCACCACCAGGTCGATTTCCGTTTCGGCAACCTCGAGCATTCTCAGCGCGGCGTGGCCGAGTTGCAGGCTGGCCTCGATCGCCTCGGGATAGGCGTGGGTGGCGCCGGCCTGCACAAACCGGGCGCTGGTTTCGAGATCCCGGGCGCGGGCGACGACCGGCACCTGCGGGCAGATTCTGTTCAGCAGCGAGATCGCGCGCAGCGTCACCGGCGATTTATCGATGGTGATCACCACCAGCGAGGCGCGCTCGATATGAACGGCGGCCAGCAGTTCCGGGTCGGAGATGTCGCCGTAGACCACGCGGTGGCCTTCGGCCCGCCCCTTCTTCACGTGTTCGGGATCGGTGTCGAAGGCGATAAACGGGATGCCGAACGAATTCAGCAACACGGCGATGGTATGACCGACGCGTCCGTAACCGCCAATCACCACCTGCCGCTCGGGCGCCTCCAGCAACTCCGGCGCTTCAAAAGGCTCGCGGGGAACCGCGGCCAGCCGCGTGGCGATGAGGCCGTTGAAGCGGATCAGAAACGCGCCGGCGATCATCGACAGCAGCACCGAGGTCATCGCGATCTGGCCGAGGCGCATATCGATCACGTGGTGATCGAGCGCGATCGCCACCAGCGCCAGACCGAACTCCCCGCCCACCGCCAGCAGCAGCGCGGTGCGCCAGGACACCGGTGCGTCGAAACCGCTCGCCCGCAGCATCACGGTGACGATCAGCGTCTTGCTCATCAAAATCAGCAACGCACCCAGCAGCGCCCAATGCCATATCGGCGGCAGCGCGCCGAGGTCGAAGCGCATGCCGATGCCGACGAAAAACAGGCCGAGCAGCACATCCCGGAACGGCCGGATGCTCGCCTCGACCTGGTGACGGAATTCCGTTTCGCCGAGCATCATGCCGGCCAGAAAGCCGCCGAACGCCAGCGACAGTCCGAAACTGTTAGTGGTCCAGGCCGCCAGCAGCGCGACCAGCAGCACCGTCAGCGTGAACACCTCGGCGGAACGGTCGCGGGCAACCGCGTGAAACAGCGGCCGCAACAACCAGCGCCCCGCGACGAACACCAGCGCGAACGCCAGCGCCGCCTTGGCGAACGCCCAGCCCAGCGCGCCGGCCAGCGCCGCGGCGCCCACCGACACGGTAAGCACCGGAATGATTACCAGAAAAGGCACGGCGGTCACGTCCTGAAAGACCGACATGGCAAGCCCGAGGCGGCCATGATGCGTGTTCTCTTCGCCCTGCTGCGCCAGCTGGCTGCCGATGATGGTGGTCGACGACTGCGCGAACACCGCCCCGAACACAAACGCCGCCGCCACCGGCAAGCCGATCAGCCACGTCACCACGCCGACCAGAACGGCGGTCATCGCCACCTGGCCGGTGCCGAGACCCAGCACCTGGTGGCGCAGCGCATGCAACTGCGGCAGAGAGAAATTCAGCCCGATGGTGAACAACAGGAACACCACGCCGAACTCCGCCAGCGCGCGGAACGCCGGCACCTCAACCGCCGGCCCAATCGTATGCGGACCGAGAATCACGCCGACCAGCAAATAACCCAAACTGGTCGGAATCCGCAGGCGCTGGAAAATCACCACCACGGCGACCGCGAGGCCCAGCAACAACAGAATTTGGGTCAGATTTTCCATGTCGGCGGAAGTCTACCGAAAACCGTAGATAAAAGCATGACTCACGCGAATACCGCTCCTGTGCATCCATGCACCCGCGGCATTAGTACCGCGCGCTTGTACATCCATGTGGCGCGGCACAGGCACATCCCTATGCCTAGTGCATCCTTGCACGTTGGCGGGAAGGCGCGAAGAAATAAGACAAGGAAATGAATAATGATTGTTTTTGGAATCCCTATGTCATTTTGAGAAAAATTTCTACCGCAATTATTTTTAACGTCAAACTAGCAGTAGGGTGGGCACACCCACCGCATCGAAATTTGAAAAAAAGAAATGGTGGGCGGTGCCACCCTACGACGGCGCATCCAATGCAAAAGTTATTTTGTTCCTCACACTCTGCACTTCGGCAGGGGCACCGTTTTCAATCTTGGGCAAATACAGGAAAGATTTGGCCGCCTTTATCGCCGATGTATTAAATAAAGAGTCGGAACTTTCCACTGCTTCCACGTTTTTTACGCGGCCGCGCTTGTCGATGTCGAATTCGACAATCACCCAGCCTTCCAGCCTGTCATCCAAAGCTTTCTTCGGATATCTCGGGGCCACCTTCAATACCGGATAATAGTCTCTGTCTTCCGTTCCATACCAAGCTTCCGTCAGTTCCTTCGGACAATTATCAAAAATCCCTCTATTCTTATCGTGTTGATTCGTGCCGTACAACAATGCAAACAAGGCCTGACAGGCGGCTTCCAAATCCTGCATTTGCTCGGGCTTGTTCCAGTTCATTATTCCAAACCGGTAATACTTGGCGGCCTCGGCATACTCTCCTTTGCCTAGCAACGAATACGCATTATTTATAATCGCCTTTCTAAAGGCCGGGTCGTCATGGTTTACTTCATCCGCCGAAATACTCGTCAGAAAAAAAGTCACAAACAGGAATAAACAGAGATTTTTCATACAAAGACTCCGGTACGCAACGAATCAAACGACAGGAACGACTTATCGTGAAACGAAATTTTACTCTCTCCAGGGCTCCTGTTTTTCATACATGACAAGACGGCGCTGCATCGGCTCAATGTTCCACTCAAGTTTCTTCGCCGCTTTGATGGCTTTCTTCTCAAACTTGACCGCCGCCTTAAAATCCCCCAGGTTGGCGTAAACCGCCGCCAGTGTGTCGAACGCCGTCGGCTGGTCGGGATAGTCTTTGTAAACCGGCTCGATCAGCGCCAGAGCGCGATCGGCGTCGCGGTATCGCGCATCGCTCTGGGTCGACAGCAGCCAGGCCAGTTCGATCTTGGCGGGCGCGAAATCTCTGCCGGCCGCCTTGTCCAGCCAGAAAACCGCTTTCTCCAGGCGATCCTTGTCGTCGTCCACTCTTAACAAAACACGACCCAGCAACAGCTGCGCATGCGGATAATCGGCTTTCGCCGCCAGTGTTAGCCACTCAATGGCCTTTTTATTGTCGATCTCGCAACCCTGGCCGTATAACAGTGAATAGGCAAGCCTGTATTGCGCGGGCGGATAGCCGCCCTTAGCGGCCTTCAAATACCAGTCGTTGGCCTCGCTGAAACTGATATCTCCCAAATCGGGATGAGCGCCCCGGAGATAGGCATAGAGATATTGATAGCCGGGATCTCCCGCGTTCGCCTTCGCCAGGATCTCCTCAAGGTACTGCTGCAGTTCTTTCTTGACTTTCTCGCTGAGCTCACCTCCCTCAATCCGGTAATTGATTCTATTCCGGTTACCAAAGACATCAACCGGTCGGTTATTAAGCGTGGGCGGAATATATTTAAACCCGGCGGCCGCCTTGAGAGTGGCTTCGTCGAAAACACCTTGCGGCACCGACTCCAATATCACAAAATCCTTGGTATAACCGTCCTTGGTAATGGTGAATTCAATATCAATCCAACCCTGCAAACCGCGCTTCAGCGCGTACTTAGGATAACGGGGAAGTGTCTTATCTTTTACCTCGATATTGCAGTATGGACCGTTGATCTTGCTGAGCTCTGGCAACAGACTCATATTCAGCGCATTCAGACCATAACTCTCACGCAGTGTTTCACACCGTTCGAGCGCTTGCGTCTGCTGACCGATAGACAGGCTCTTGAACGTCAGGTCACGGATCTTTAACGACTTAGGATCGCCATGCTCGGCCGCCAGGCAAAACCAGGCGTAGGCCTCGACCAGGTTCTTTTCCAGCCCTTGGCCGTGGTAATACATCACGCCGATGTTGAACTGGGAATCGTGCTGGCCCAGTTGCGCCAAGCGGTCGAAGATGACCTTGGCTTCCGCATATTTTTCCTGTTCGTAGTATTTCATGGCCTCGTTGAAATTCGCGCCGGCCTGGAACGGCGCCAGGCAGACCAATAATACGGTGAGTAAGCGCTTGATCATGATGTTGGGCCTCTTTGTGGTTTTGTCCGTGGATTAGCACTGATTTTATAAAAAATGTCTCACGCGAATACCGCTCTCGGCTTGACCGCCATGGAGGGTGGAAATGCAGATTTTGCAGGAGCAAAAAATCTGCCCTGCCTGCGCGGCATTAGTACCGCGCGCTTGTACATCCATGTGGCGCGGCACAGGCACATCCCTATGCCTAGTGCGTCCCTGCACGTTGGCGCGAAGGCGACAAACTATAACCGTATATTCGGCCACCCATAAAAATCCCGCGATCAACCCAAACGCAAATCCGCAACCGAATCGAATGGCTTTTTCTGTTTTATCGGATTCCATCTCGTCGTACCTTATTATTCCGATTGCGATTTATGGTGTGACTAAACGGTCGCGTCCGTCAGCTCACCGGCACGGGCGGTGCATCCTCTTTCTTCTCCCCGGGTGCACGCTTTTCCCGGCAGGCGCCGACTTCCGCATTCACGGTATGGTCCTGCGGCGGATCCACTCTCATTTCCATGCCGTACATGCCGCCCATGGTCAGCTTCGGCGTGCGGAGGGTCACTTTCGGAGGTTTGCCCGGCGCGTACAGGCAATACCAGCCCAGATAGCTCTGCGAACTGTTCAGCATCACTTTCTCATAATGCTTCGCCACCGCGCTTCCCGGCTCCACGCAGTCGGTCTCCCACGGCGGGTCTTCCTGTTCCGAGATCACTGTGCCGCCGGCGCTCTGGATCGTGCGCACCGTGATGGTCCAGTCGTTGCTAAGCGGATCGCCGCAAACAAAACCGGAAATGTCATTGGTGATAACCAACTCGTTCGGCGGCGTGCCGCTGCGCATGTTGAGCTTCACGCCTTCGAAGGAAACCTTG
>DASVCP010000013.1:0-3169 GCA_036381555.1 Gammaproteobacteria bacterium | reverse complement strand
TTCATCTCCCGGACTTCAACTTCAAATTCATCGAATCTCACTTTCTCTCCAACATCCGGAATCCGTTCCAGTTTGTCCATCACCAGGCCGCCGACGCTGTTGACCTCGGGAAATGTCGAGACTTCAATATTCAACAGTCGTTCGAGCGAATAGATCGACAGGGAACCGTGCCCGACAAAGCTGCCGTCCGTTTGCGGATGCCAGTCAAGTTTGCGATGACTGAACTCATCCCGGAAGCTGCCCACCAGCGCCTCGAGTATATGATCAAGCGTGACAAATCCCGAAACAGTGCCGTACTCGTCGCCAACGATGGCGAAATGAATAAACCCTTGCTGGAAGCTTTTCAGAATATCCATCGCCGAAACTCCGTCATGAATAATCAATGCGGGCTTGACGAGTGCGCGTATGTCGGGTGCCGCCTGCGATGCATCCATTACCGATATCAAATCCTTAACGTGTAAAATGCCGATCAAATTGTCCGGATCGCCGTCGTAGACAGGATAACGGGAATAGCGATGCTTCCGAATGATTGCCAGCATGACCGCAAGATCGTCCTGAGCATTCAACATAACCATTTCGTCGTCCGGCCGCATCAAATCACCCGCCGTCAACTCATTAAGCTCAAAAGCACCGGTCAGCAAATCGGCTGATTCGCCCGCCAGTTCGCCGTGAAGATGGCTGGCTCTAAGCACTTTTTTCAACTCTTCCACCGAATGCGCCTGCTCATGATCCTTAAGCAATTCCATACCGGCAACTTTCAACAATATATTGGCGCTGCCGTTGAGCAAATAAATAAAGGGATACATCAGCCAGTAAAAGCTGAAAAGCGGAATCGCGGTCAACAGCGAAACCGGTTCCGGCTTGCGTATGGCGATCGATTTCGGCGCAAGCTCGCCGACCACAATATGCAGGTAGGATATGGTGGCAAAGGCGACGGCAAATGCAATACCGTGGATAATATCAGGATCAGTTACGCCCAGACTCGACAATGCGGGTTCTATCAATCCGGCGAAGGCCGGTTCGCCGATCCACCCCAAACCCAGCGAGGCAAGCGTAATACCCAGCTGACATGCCGACAAATACTCGTCCAAGTGGGTGTGAACGCTGTACAGCACCCTGCCTCTCATGCCCTGGGTTTCGCCAAGTTCCTCGGCTTTGGTATGGCGCAGCTTGACGATGGCGAATTCGGCGGCAACGAAAAAGCCGTTCATCAGCACGAAAACGAAGGCAAGCAGGGTAAGGTAGAAATTTTCCATGGGGCCGGAAGTATAGGGGACGGCATCAATGTGTGGAAGCCTTTCCGCCGAGGCAAAGCAGGTCCGGTTATTTCAATGCAACGCGCCGGCACTCACTTGGAAAGCTGCCGACCGTTAACGGCGGCGAGAAGTAATTGCCCTGAAACAGGCGGCATCCATAACTTTGCAGCAGTTTGACTTTCTCCAAAGTATCCACCCCCTCGACAATGATTTGCAAATTCAATTCCTGCGCCAAATGTACAATGGATGAAGTAATGATTTTCTCAGTCGGATTTTCGACCAAATCGGAAATGCCGGATAAATCGAGTTTTACACAGTCCAACGGAAAGCTCTTAAGATAGTGAAGCGCGGAAAAACCGGTGCCAAACCCATCCACCGCCAGTCCGACACCGAATGCCTTCAGATCTCTCAACGTTTGCCTGCTGGATTCGTCCCGTCGCAATAATGCGCTTTCAGCCACCTCGAATACTATCTGCGCAGGGTTCAAGCCAGACTTGTGCAATTGAGCTTTGACCCGGGCCGTAATATCGCCTTCCCGTATTTGTCGGGAAAACAAATTGATAAACAACAAGGCGCTCTCCGGGACCACGCCCTCTCGTTGCCAGGCGCTCCACTGACGACCCGCGGTTCGCAGAACCCACTCTCCCACCGCATGAATCTTGTTGGATTCCTCAAGCAATGGAATAAACGATGACGGATCGACAAGACCCAATGCGGGATGCCGCCATCGCAACAATGCCTCCGCACCCACAAAAATCCGGTGCTTAACGTCGACTTGCGGTTGGTATACAAGAAAGAACTCGTTTCGATCCAGCGCCAGAGGGAGCTCTTCCCGTAATTTTCCGAATGCCGGCGCAAACATGCGGGCCTGTTCCGGAACAAAATAATAATGGTTTCTCCCGCTGTTTTTCGCCTTATACATGGCCGTATCGCTGTTCCTCAAAAGATCTTCCGGTGTCATGCCCGGCCGGCCATCATAAGGCATGATGCCGATACTGGCGGTTATTGAAAGTTTATGGCCGTTCACTTCATATGGGCAGGACAGGCTTTGCAACAATTTCTCCGCTATAACGGAAATAGCCGCCTGATCCTGAATCTGCTCAAGAATTACGGTGAATTCATCGCCTCCCATACGCGCCACGGTATCTTCCCGGCGAACATTGGCTTTCAACCGCTCGGCGACTTCTTTAAGTAGCAGGTCTCCTATATGATGGCCGTGATCGTCGTTTATCGATTTAAAGAAATCCAGATCCACAAATAACAAGGCAATCGTGTGCTTCCGGCGCTCCGCTCTCAACATGGCCTGCCGTAGCCGATCATAAAACAGGCCCCTGTTGGCCAGTCCGGTCAGGGAATCGTATTGCGACAGATGCGCCAGCTTCAACTCCATTCGCTTGCGATCAAGGGCATAACGAATAGTACGCAAGATCAGGGACTCGTCGATCTGCCCCTTAACCAGGTAATCCTGGGCGCCGCACTCAACAGCCTGCAACGTGATTTCGGGATCCTTTGAACCGGACAGAATAACAATGGGTAATTCAGGTGCAATCTGCCGAAGACTGCGAACGGACTCGAGTCCGGAGGCGTCAGGCAGCGACAAATCCAGAAACGCAATATCGAAGGTCGTTTGCGCAGCTTCGTAAACTGCGCTTTCCAGTGAAGAAACATGGGTTAAATGAAAATCGTAGTGGTAGATATGCCCCAAAACACGTTTGAAAGCGAGAGCGTCAATCGAGTTGTCCTCGATATGCAATACATGCAATCGCGAAACATCCGGCATACTCTACATGCATGAAAACCCGTCATTTCCTGACGGCATTGCCACCAGCAAGACAAACCTGGCGGCAATGAAACTTCTCTCATAGCGCATCGATATAGCAGGCCATGCTCCGAAACCTGAAGACATCAAATTA
>DASVCP010000012.1:0-4139 GCA_036381555.1 Gammaproteobacteria bacterium | reverse complement strand
CATCCCGAGGTCGGCGATGAACTGGCCCGTGAGGAGGTGCAACGCATCGCCGGCGTGCAGTTGTTCAAACTGCGCGGCGGTCTGCGCGTGATCGAGGTGATTGCGTCGTTAAGCCCGCTGTTGGGATTACTCGGCACCGTGCTGGGCATGATCGCCGCGTTTCAGCAATTGGAAGCGGCCGGCTCGCAGGTAAATCCGGCGGTATTGTCCGGCGGCATCTGGGAAGCCCTGCTGACGACCGCGGCCGGACTGGTGGTCGCCATCCCCGCGATCATCGCGCTGAACTTTTTCGAGCAGCGCATTCAGCGCATCAGGCAACAAATGGAAGACGCCGGCACGCAGATATTCACTACCGGGCTGATGCGCGGAGCGCCGGTCAGCCGCCTGCAACTCATCAGTGACGAAGACAACGCCGACCGTCAACGGTCGCCGGCGGCAAAAACGGGATAAACCAGTGAGACTGCCGGAGGAAACCAGCAAGCGCTCGCTGGTCAGCCTGACTCCGCTGATCGACGTGGTGTTTATCCTGTTGATCTTTTTTATGCTGGCGTCGAGTTTTCTGAAGTGGGAACACATCGAGCTGGGTTTGAAGGAGACTGTATCGGTGGTTTCCGACAAGCCTGAAAGCACCCTGATTCAGATCGACGACGACGGCGATTACCGACTGAACGGCAAAGCGGCCGACCTTAAGACGATTGCGAAGCACGTCGAACGCGCGGTGGCAACCGGGGGTGAACATGCGATCGTGTTGGAGCCGAAAGAGGGCGTGGTGCTGCAAAGCGTGATGATCGTCATGGATGCCGTCAGGTCCGCAGGCGGCCGCAACGTTTCGCTGGGGAAACGCTGAGCGTATGCGCATCGAAGAGACGAAACCCGTCGCCGAGTTCGAGAACATATTGCCGCTGGTCAATATCGTTTTCCTGTTGTTGATTTTCTTTATGCTGGCCGGCGCGTTTTCCTCGCCGGATCTGTTCAAGGTGGAACCGCCCACGGCAACACACGCGGACCGGGAGAAACGCCGCGATCTCATCCTGCTGCTGGACCGGCGCGGAAGGCTGGCGCTGGACGGCAAGGTTGTCACCGATGAAACGCTGCGAGTGGAAATTGCCCGCCATCGCGCGGTTCGGGGCGGCGAATTGACGCTTAAACTGAAAGCCGACAGTGAAGTCGACAGTAGGCGCCTGATCGAACTGATGGAAATACTGCAACAGTCGGGACTGGAAAAAATACGGCTGTTGACGCAACCGCTACGAACCGATGCGGTCATGCAAGAATGAGCACGGGGATACTGGAAACAGGCGGGCTTTTCGAAAGGCGTGAATGGCGACGCAAAGGCGTAGTCCTGTCGCTCTCGACGCTGCTGCACGCCGCGATGTTTGTCGGCATCGGCAGTAATTTCAATACCGACGATGACCATGCCGGATTGGCCGAGCAGGGCATCGAAATTTCACTGGCGAAAATCATCGATCCGGTTCCGCAACAGGCGCAACGGGCAACCCGCCGCCAACCGGAACCGCGCAAGCAACCGCCGCCGGCGAAAAACGACGCGATCAGGTCCAGGACGGTCAAACCGCAACCCGAACCGGAACAGACGCACGCCGAACAGGCCGACAGGGACAGCGCCGCCGCGGAAGCGGCGGCCGCGCGGATCGATCCGGGAAAGTTTAACAATTACCTGCAACGGCTGCGCGGCGAATTGATCCGGCACCGGCAGTATCCTTATATCGCACGCCGATATCGCCAGCAGGGGGTTTGCATCGTCGGCTTTACCGTTTACACATCCGGACGAATTGCCGACGCCCGAATTGTCAAAAGCAGCGGGCATAGCGCATTGGACGAGGAAGCCATGCGGATGCTGCAAGCCGCAACACCGCTGCCGCCGATACCGGAATCGTTGGCCAGGGATAAGCTGGTCGTGGAAGTGCCGGTTGAATTCAGCCTTCGTTAATCGATACTTGAAATATGACGCCTGAAGGTTTCATTCCGCCCCCATCCCTTAAAGGACATTGAAAATGTCCTTTACCGCAAACTTCTTATAGGGCTTTCACTAACCTGACCGTTGCAGTTTTTGCGCTGACGGCTGGTAGCCGCGGTGAACGGATTTCAGGGCAAAAGACAATCAAGGCACCGAACCCTCCGAGCAGGCAAGAAGTCGGTAGTTGTTCGGTGATCATCCCATTTCATGGTGTGGTGGATTTGACCCGATTACGTGTATATACTCAGCGAAAGCTTGACGGGCAACAGCGCCCCCGCGTTATTGCCGAAGCTTCGGCCAGAGGGTGGTCGTTCATCATTGCAGCGTCAGAACCGGCTCAACAGTGAGTTGCAGCTAAGTGTTGGCCATGCTTTGAACCTTCCTCTCAGCCCTTTATTTGCAAATACTGTGGTATTGGACTCGCATTTCATGGAGTGAAGCAAGTATGGCAATTCTAAAGAGCGATAAGAACGGTGAAACGATATTTCTGCACGTACACCACGTTTTCGGTCGCCGTAAGGTGGCCAACGGCACCTGGTTGCAGGATGCTGAAATTTCTTCGGTACACGCCGCAATTCGCTGGAGCGGGGAACGCTGGCTGATCAAAGATCACAGTAAAAACGGTACCTGGCTGAATGGGAACCGCATGCAGCCGGGTGCCGAGTTACCGTTAGTTCAGGGAGCCTGTATCGGCTTCGGCCATTCCGAAGACAACCTTTACACGGTAATTGATTTAAGCCCCCCGGTTCCTCTGCTGGTACGCCTCGATTGCGAAGACATTCAGGTTATCGAGCTGAAATCAATCAATGCACTGCCGACCATAAAAACCCCCGAGGCTTTTGTGTTTCTTTCAGACCAGGGGGAGTGGATCTGCGAAGGGGAGCACCGGACTTTCCCGTTGTCTGACGGTCATATCCTGCATTTGGGCGGCTCCGCCTGGCGGTTTATCGCGCCCGGTGTCAGCGAAACGACTCTGGATATCGTGCAGTCGGGTATTGTCGACCGCGAAAGTGTGCATTTGCATTTCCGCGTCAGCCTGGATGAGGAACATACCTTTCTCAAACTCGGATACAACGGTGAGATATACGATCTTGGCGAACGTATCCACCACTTTTTACTGTTGACGCTGGCGCGAAGCAGGCAGGCCGACCGTGAACGGCAGATCGACCCCGCCGAGCAGGGTTGGGTCGAGATAGAGGACCTGTCGAAAATGCTGGGACTGGAAGTATCGCATACCAATATCCAGATATTCAGGGCCAGAAAGCAGGTTTGCGAGGCGTTGGCGGGAAAGCTGTCTTCCGTTCAATTGGTGGAGCGCAGAAGAGGCGCGGTCCGCATCGGTTGTCCACGCTTTAACATCACCCGCGGTTCCGCACAGGAGGTCGAGCAGGCGTGCAGCTTTGATGTCGAGTGAAAATGAAGATCCGCCTGGAGCGGCTTATTGGCGAAAACAGATGTTTATTAAGGAGTGTTTGAAGGGGTAAACAGTTTCTTATTGGTCGTGAAGTATGCGCGAATTGTGCCGTGTCAGCGTAAACGTGCGCGCATATAAATCCGTTCCTGTTTTACCGATCGGGTCGGGGAGTTGAGAGAACTATTCGCTCCGATGATTGATCGTCGATCAACCGATTTGCATCACCGCCATTCTCCACAGTTTTATTGCTTTCCAGCGGATTAGTCTTTTGGCTTTTAGGCGGGCTGTTGAAAAACAGCTTGTTAGGGGGGCCATGGGCAATTTGTGAACAGAGGGACACGATGTGGGGAGAAACTAAGAATAATAGCCGGGATAGCATTGGTAATGCTGGTGCGTATCACGGCGTTGAGAAGGTGATCGGTGATTATAAGATACGAAATATCCTGGGCGAAGGCGCGTTCGCAACGGTTTTTCTCGCCATACAGCTCGTTACCGGGCAACAAGTTGCATTGAAATTGCTCAAACCCGACATTGTCGGCAACACACAGCGCAGGATTGAACGCTTCGACCGGGAAACCTGCCTGTGTGCCGGCCTTTACCATCCCAATATCGTGCGTTTGCTGGACAAGGGCCGAACGGCGGACGGGAAATTATTCGCTGTTTTTGAATATGTGCCTGGAGAAACTCTGAAAGATTTACTATTGCGCGAGGGCAGGCTGGCGGCAGCGGCCGCCGGTGAAGTGATGCTTC
>DASVCP010000011.1:0-11732 GCA_036381555.1 Gammaproteobacteria bacterium | reverse complement strand
TATGCCAAAGCGGCATCCGGCCCGCCCATGCCGTTGGCGATCGTCCGCACCACCGCCGGCCAACTGCCGCTGAGTGTCACCCTCGACGACAGCCAGGCCATGATGCCGCAGATGAAGTTGTCGTCGTTTAATCAAGTGATTATCAACGCGCGTATTTCAAAAACCGGCAACGCCACGCCGAGTCCGGGCGACTTGCAGGGCGTCAGCGCAACCATCGACCCCGCGAACAACCCCGCGGTTGAGGTGGTTATCGATTCGGTGGTGCCATAAGCTTCTGGTAATAAAGATTTATCCGCAGATTGGCGCAGATAACCCGGCAGGATGGGCGCCGCCACTGTTTGTTATAGTGAGTGCTATTCTACCGTCACTTTTTCTTGCCGTTATTTTTTATCTGCGTGAATCTGCGGATAGCATGCTCTTTACAGCTCTTGGGCGCAGCCTTCCGGTTGAGGTAAAATCCCACTTTTCGCGACTTTCCCGACATGGAAATTATTCTTAACGGCGAACCCTTAAATCTAACCGACGGCTGTACGGTTCAGGATCTCGTCGATCAGTTGAAACTCGAGCAACAACGGCTGGCGGTGGAAGTCAACCTGGAAATTGTCCCCCGCAGCCGTTACGGCGAATACAGTTTGAATGAAGGCGATAAGGTCGAAGTCGTGCACGCTATCGGCGGCGGATGATGCGTTTAAATATGGGAATAAAAGTATTGGAGCATTTAAGTATATAACCCTGTCTCTCCCTGCATTAAAATACTTTTATTCTCTTATACTTAAATACTTATCGTTACCGGCACTTTCCACAGTGAATCGAAGCATGAACAAAACCAATGACGAACTTTTAATCGGCAACCGCCGTTTTACTTCACGGCTGCTGGTCGGCACCGGCAAATACAAGGATCTCGACGAAACCGCCCGCGCCATCCAGGCCAGCGGCGCCGAGATCGTTACCGTCGCCATCCGCCGCACCAACATCGGCCAGAATCCCGGCGAACCCAATCTGCTGGATGTGATCCCGCCAGATCAATACACCATTCTGCCCAACACCGCCGGCTGCTATACCGCCGAGGACGCACTCAGAACCTGCCGGCTGGCGCGCGAACTGCTCGACGGTCACTCGCTGGTAAAACTCGAAGTGCTGGGTGACGAAAAAACGCTTTATCCCGATATACCCCAAACCCTGCATGCCGCCGGGATACTCGTCAAGGAAGGCTTTGAAGTCATGGTATACACCAACGACGATCCGCTGATCGCAAAACGGCTCGAAGAGATTGGCTGCGTCGCGGTCATGCCGCTGGCCGCGCCGATCGGCTCCGGTCTGGGCATACAGAACAAGTACAACATTCTGACCATCGTCGAAAACGCCGGCGTACCCATCATCGTCGACGCCGGCGTCGGCACCGCCTCGGACGCCACCATTGCCATGGAACTGGGCTGCGACGGCGTGTTGATGAATACCGCGATCGCGCTGGCCAAAAATCCGGTGCTGATGGCCTCGGCCATGAAGAAAGGCATCGAAGCCGGCCGCGAAGCCTTCCTCGCCGGCCGCATGCCCCGCAAACGCTACGCCTCGGCCTCGTCGCCGATTGACGGGACTTTTTTCTAACTTTTATTAACCACGGAGGACACGGAGAGCACTGAGAATAATTAAAAAAGTTCAATGATAAAGAACCAACTCTTTGTTGGATCATTGTTCTTGTTTTTCATCAATGAAATTTTAACTCCGTGATCTCCGTGTCCTCCGTGGTTAAACATAATAAAAAATGACCCAATCGACAAAACCTCTCCGGCAAATTCGCAGTTTTGTTTTGCGCGAAGGGCGGCTGACCGCCGGGCAGCAGCGCGCGCTGGAGGAACTGTGGCCGCGTTACGGTATCGACGCCGATTCAAAGGTGTTTGATTTTGTTTCGCTGTTCGGCCGCGCCGCGCCGGTGGTCTTCGAGATCGGTTTCGGCGACGGCGAGTCATTGGCGCAGACGGCTTCGACATATCCGGATTTGAATTTCATCGGCGTCGAGGTTCACCGTCCCGGCGTCGGTCACCTGCTGCAGCTGACCGAACAGCAGTCACTCGCCAATATTCGCATCGTCAGTCGCGACGCCGTCGAAGTACTGAAAGAAAATATCGCGGACGGCTCGTTATACTGCGTGGATATTTTTTTTCCCGATCCATGGCACAAGAAACGTCACCACAAGCGCCGCCTGGTGCAACCGGATTTCGTGGCGTTGCTGTCGCGCAAGCTCCAGCACGGCGGTATTCTGCATGTGGCCACCGACTGGGAGGATTATGCGCGGCATGTCGAAACGGTGATGACCGGGCAAAATGCGTTCACCCGCGCGTCACCTGAAGCTGCGCTGTCAAGGCCGGAAACCAAGTTCGAACGCCGCGGCCAACGCCTGGGCCACGGCGTGTGGGATTTGGTTTACCGCAATTCGCCGATACCATAGCTGCATTCATAAACCGTGACCGGAACAAAACAAAGGTGAACCTCTTGACGCCGGAGATCATCGCCATGTTCGCGTTGCTGGCGCTGATCATCGTGATTTTTTCAACCGATGTCGTGCGGCTTGATGTCGGCGCCCTGTTCGTTCTGATACTGCTCGCTTTATCAGGCCTCGTTCCCGGCCTGACGCCGCTGTTGCCGCCCCACAGGATCTTCAGCGGCTTCTCCAGCAATGCGGTAATCGCCATTATCGCCGTAATGATCCTGGGCGAAGGCATGAACAAGACCGGCATGCTCAACAAGCTTGCATCGATCATCCTGTGTTACGGCGGCTCTTCCGAAAACCGGCTTACGGCAACTATCGGCGCCACGGCGGGAATGATTTCCAGTTTCATGCAAAACACCGGCGCGGCCGCGCTTTATATTCCCGTCGTCAGCCGCATCGCTACACGCAGCGGCCTGCCGCTGAACCGCCTGTTGCTGCCCATGGCGTTTTGCGCCATTGTGGGAGGCAGCCTGACCATGGTCGGCTCCAGTCCGTTGATCCTGCTGAACGACCTGCTCCCAAGTGACATCGAGCCTTACGGGTTATTCGATGTCACACCCGTCGGGTTATCTTTACTGGCCGCGGCGATTGTCTATTTTCTGCTTTTTAACCGCCGTATCCTCCCCGCCGCCGGCGCCTCCAACGTTCCGATCACGGTGACAGCCGATTACTTACGTGAGGTTTACGGATTGATCGCCGATATCAACGAAGTCGAAGTGCCGTCCGGCAGCGAACTGGCCGGCATGCAGATAGAGGATATCGAAGCCGGTCACGCCATAAGAATCATTGCGGCGCAAATCCGGAACGAGGACAGGGTGGCGCCGGCAAAAGACGCTAAAATCGAGCCCAACACGGTTATCGCCGTGCTGGGCGGCCAAAACGCCCTGCAACGTTTTGTTGAAACCTACAAGTTGAAACTTTCCAACGGTCTGCACGTTTTCGCCGAATCGCTGACTCCTGCCCAGGCCGGCATTTCCGAAATCGTCATTCCACCCAACTCCGACCTGATCGGCAAAACGATTCCCGAATTGTCGATGCGAAAAACGTATGGGCTGAGCGTGCTGAACCTCAGTCGCGGCGGCGAAAATCATTTCAGCGATTTGCGCAATGTCGTATTGCAGGCCGGCGATACGCTGGTCTGTCACAGCTCCTGGAAGAATCTTGCCCGGCTGATCGGCGACAGGAATTTCGTGCTGATCACCACCGAGTTTCCGCACGAAGAGTTGCGCCCGCACAAAGTTCATATCGCCGTCGGCTTTCTGGCGCTGGCGGTAGTGATGGTCGTATTCACCGATCTGCCGTTGTCGGTTTCGTTGATGAGCGGCGCGCTCGGGATGGTACTGAGCGGCGTGTTGAGCATGGATGAGGCTTATCAGTCGATCAATTGGGCGACGGTTTTCCTGTTGGCGGCCCTCATCCCGCTGGGCCTGGCCGTCGAATACACCGGCGCCGCCAACTGGCTGGCGCAAATCATACTGTCGTCACTGGGCGATTTCCCGACATGGGGATGGCTCGCCCTCATCGGCACGCTGAGCAGCCTTTTCTCGCTGGTGATCTCCAACGTCGGCGCAACCGTGTTATTGGTGCCGCTGGTTGTCAACATCGCCCTTGAAACCGGCGCCGACCCGCGTTTGTTCGCGCTGATGGCGGCCATATGCGCTTCGAACGCGTTTATCCTGCCCACGCATCCGGTAAACACCCTGATTATCGGACCGGGCGGCTACAGAGTGAAAGATTTCATACGTGCGGGGACGGCTATGACAATCCTGTATCTGGTCGTCGCGCTTGGTGTGCTGAGTCTTTACTGACACCTCCCCCAACCGCTATCGGGCGAAGCAATCCGCTAATTGCACGTCCCGCTACATTTGATGTGAATCTGCGCGCAGGTGACCGTATCGATATCGAACGGCGTTTCCGGTGCGGGATCCGGAACCAGCGTCCCGCTGCCGTTGTGTATTCTCACCGCGCTGTTGCAATGTTTGAGCGAGGAGACATATTCGACATCAGACAGCCATTTGACGTTAACGCAGGCGGGCTGCCCTCGACCGAAACGCACGCCCAGCCGGTAAGTGCCGCAAAAGAATCGTGTGTGATTGACCGGCCCTTCGATATCCCATACGCCACCGTCTCTTAGCGTGACCAGCAGTTCGCCGTGCTCGAACACAATACTTTGCTTTTGGTTCGGCAATGCCGGCGCCTTTTCCGCGGCCACTGTGTAACGGCGAACATGCTCATCCGTCTCGCCCGCCGCCAGGGATGCGCCAAGCGCAAAAACCAATGGCGCAATCGCGTAACCTTTCATCCCAGGATCCTTGGTGGAGTTTGTATATCTAAAAGATAGTTAACGCCGCCCCGAACACAAGCGCCGGGGCGAGAATAAAATTGCGTTCAGCAAAAAGGACGACCGGCATCTTCGGTGCTTCAGTGATAACACGGGCATCGGCGCCCAAAGCCCAACCTCTTTAGTTTAGAAGTAGGTCTGTATACCGAGGCCGATGGTGCGCTGTTTGAAGTCGGTGTTGCCGTCCTCGATACCGGAGAAGAAATCGTTCAGTTCGAAGTGAGAGATTTCCACGGAAATAATCAGGTTCTCCATCAACGGGGTGGACACACCCAGGCGATAATAGACGTCCTCGCCGCTGTTGCCGGTGCTGCCGAAACGCCGCAGGTTCGGGAAGCTTCGATAGTTCAATTCATAATTCAACGTCGCATCCCAACTGTATACGCCGGCAGCCGCCCAATAATCGAACAGATCGTAAAAGGAGCCAATGCCCTTGATGCCCAGCGTGTATCCCGTCGATTCGAATTCCGTCTGCAGCGCAACTTCGCTGTCGACTTCAAGACTCTTGGTGGGATCGAATTTCACCGCGCCGACCTCGACGGCAAGCCGCGGGAGTATGTGATACCCGGCATAGGCCGCGAACCCTTTGCCTTCGTCGAAATCCACCTCGGTGGTGCTGGCTTCGGTGATGACATTGAACAGGAAAACGCCCTGTGCATGAAACTTCTGATCCGGCCGCGGCGCGGCAACGCCTTCGGTGCACATCAGCAGCGCCAGTATCAGCGGGAAACAGGTCTGTTTAATCATTTGAGGGCGCCGGTACCGATTTGATCTGGATAGAGTGGTTATAACGGGTAACAACAATGTTTTCGTCGGACAGCGCCGGGGCCAGCGTCACATTCTCCGCTTCGGTCTCGCGCTGCAATGTGAGGGTAATGATGCAACCTGCCGGGTCCACCGTGGCCGGAATGGGCTGGCCGGTGAGAAAAACGTCCACCTCTCTGGTCAGTTCGCCGGGATCGTCCGGAGCGTCCGGGTCATCCGGATCGTCCACGATGGTGATCACGCCGGCGGGGGTTTTAAAAGTATCCGAAGGATCCAACAGGTTCACACACTCCGATTGGTAGACCAGCCGGAGGGCGGTTTCCGAATTTGTCGGCGCCCACTCCAGCGTGACATCGTCGCCCAACTCAAACTCCGGTATCACCGCGGCGTTCGTGCCGTCGGGCGGAACGTACACCGGCGAACTGATGGTAAGAGGCTCCGCCAACTGGACCTGCATGTCGGTGGCGTTGAAAAAAAACTCGCTGAAATCGGGTTGCGGCGAATCGTCCGTCGGCACCCACCAGTCCACATCCACGGGCAAGGCCCCCTTCATCAGGGAAACCGTCAACTGCTGGCCGGTAATCGGCATCGGAAAAGTCCCTTCATAGGAAGTTTCATCATCCTCCGATACAGCAAGATCGATGGTTTGAACACCGTCGCTGGCCTGCATGGAATCCCCGGCGTTGAGACGCAATTCGATGGGTATTTCGAACGGACCGCCAATCTCGAATAACGCCGCCGACACGGTCGTTTTCTCCTCACCCTCCAGATCCAGCAGCGTTTCAACCAGCAACAGCAACCGCCATTCCAGTGGACGGCTGGACTCGACGGCGGGAGCCTGCGAGTCCAACTCGCCTTTGCAGCCGGCGACCGCCAGGGCGGCGGCGAGTACAAAAAAGCCTACACGGTTCATCATCTGAAATCTGATCGGTATTCGTTAGGTTGAAGAGACCCCAAAAGTTGGCCGGGGTTCGGAACAGTTTTGGCGGCCGACCCTGGAAGGCTCAAGCCCGGAAACATCGAAACACGGAGCGCAAGCCCGGGAGGAAGCATTAAGATCTGTTGAGATCCGGCGGTCCGGCCCCTCAGGGAGGCACATTCTAGGCACTATAACCACCATGGTCAATGAATCGGTTGCCGGATGAGGACGCGGTGCAAAACCACCGTGGCAGCGATGTCATATCGGGGCGCCGGGGCTACTACTTGGATTAACTGAAGATTGTCGGGAGATTAACCGGGGTGCGACTTTCTGAAGATGTAAAAATGGGCGATTTTTGGGCGCGGGGAGGCTTTTATACCTCTACTGAGTGGAGGGGATTTGTTTAACGGCGGGTGGAGGCCCGCCGTTACGACAGCTTTGCCGTTTGGGGTAGTGCGCTAAGGCAAACCAAATCTTCCTGCGATCATACTCGGAGCACAAACCGCGCGCGGCGGTTCGGCCGCCGTGTATCGCTATTAAAAATCAAAGTAATGAGGTGGAGGTCATGAAACATACTTTATCAATCCGGCTTGCCGGCGTGCTGGCGTTACTGCTGGCGTTGCCGTCTCACGGTCAGCAAATTTGCGATGAGTTCGGGATGCTCAGCGTCGCCGGCGGCGAATACATGTTGCAGAATAATATTTGGGGCGCCAGCACGCCGCAGTGCATCAGCCCTACCGGCAGCACCGGCTTCAGGGTGGATTCATCCGGGCATAATCTGGCCACCAACGGTAATCCGGCCGCTTACCCGTCGATTTTCAAGGGTTGTCATTGGGAGGACTGCACACCCAACAGCGGCGCGCCGATCCAGGTCAGCCAGATCAGCCAGGCCAACTTCAGCTGGAGCTTCAGCACCATCAGCTCGGGCGCCTGGAATGCGACCGCCGAAGCCTGGTTCAAGCAGAACTCGACACCGGGCGCGCCGTACGGCGCCGAGCTGATGCTGTGGTTCGATTCCCGCGGCGGCGTGCAGCCGGGCGGCTCGCGCGTCGGCACGGCCACTATCGGCGGCGCCACCTGGGAAGTCTGGATGGCCAGCATCGGCTGGAATTTCGTCACCTACCGCCGCACCAGCCCCGTCAACTCGGCGAACATCGACCTGATTCCGTTCATGAACGACGCCATTTCCCGCGGCTTTTTAAGCCCCAACTGGTACCTGATGGACATGGAAGCGGGCTTCGAACTCTGGCAGGGCGGTGCCGGCCTGACCAGCAATTCGTTCTCGTTCTCGGTCAACGGTGGAGGCGGCTCCAGCAGCAGTTCCTCGTCAAGCAGCAGCTCGTCTTCAAGCAGCTCGTCCAGCTCATCTTCTTCGAGCGGCGGCAGCGGCGGCGAGCAATGCAATTGGTGGGGCACGCTGTATCCGCTGTGTCAGAACACGCAAAGCGGCTGGGGCTGGGAAAACGGTCAGAGCTGCATTTCCCGCAACACCTGCGAAAATGACCAGCCGGTACCGCCGTACGGGGTCGTGGGGAGTTCTTCGGGCGGAAGCTCCAGTTCATCCTCGAGCAGCAGTTCGTCCAGCAGCAGCTCCAGTTCCAGTTCGTCGTCCAGCAGCAGTTCGAGTTCTTCGTCCAGTACCTCCGGCGGCGGCAGCTGCCCGAACGTGAGAACGGGCGGCCAGTCCGGCAACTTCAACACCACCGGGGCTTACTGCTTCAGAACCCAGGATTCCATCCAGGGATGGGGCGTGTCGAACTTCAGCGGACGCAGCATTGCCGTAACCGTGAACGGCTCGGGCACGGCGGTCACCTCGGTGGGCGCATCGCTGCCGTCCAAAGGCGCAAGCGACTACTACCACTTCAACGCCAGCGCGGGCAGTTTCTCGTGGGCGTCGGTGTACTGGTGGTAAAAAGCACGTTACTCACACGCTAAAAACAAGCATTGAAACAATGCCCGGCCGGCGATCGGCCGGGCATTTTTTTGGGGAACCCGCAATCTCATACTTTTGGGGGATGGAAACGGAAAAAATCATCCGGTAGGGTTCCAACCCTGGCGAGAAAGAAATCAAGAAAGTATTCAAATATACTTTTTTTGTTTTTTTAAGTTGACTAAAGATACATTAGTCACTATAAGGGCAAACACTAAGCTATTTACTTAAACGGGGCCTTTCCAGGGCCGGATAACCAACTGCATCGGGGAGTCATTTTTATGCACACCGGATTAAGGGCTGTTTTGCGCGTTCATTTTATCGTTTCAGTAGCATCTCCTTTCTTTCGCGACAATTATCGACAGCGAGTAGTACTTGTTGACGTGTATGCTTTACATCGAACTCAACCCGGTTCGCGCCAACAATAGGGCCTCCAGATCGAACGAATGACTGAGCTGCCGACCTTGTCGAAGGGACATGGCGGCGACCGGAAGTCCAAACAATACTGGAAGCTAAGTCAATGAAGTCAACGCTCCGGAAAATCCGGGGCGATTTAGAACAAAGCCTGATCATTTTGCTTTTTTGTGGAGATCGGATCATTTATTCAAGGGCCAAGTGAACATATGATTAAAATCATGAAAGACAAGCTGAGAACCATTATCGGATCGGCGTTGATTATCGTGTTGACAGCCTGTGGCAGCGGGGGTGGCGGCGGAAACAATGAGATCGATGGCAACAATGATATTGATGCGTCCGCCAATGGCCTGTGGCATGGATATTTGACGCACAACGGGATTGATCATTATCGCATCGCCATAATCCAGGACGGACGGATTATGTTGATCAACCCGAATTTCGGATCGGCCTTTGATGGAAGTTATACGATCGAAGGCGAGACGATTTCAGCCAATTTGATACATTACTCTGACGTTGGGCTGTCTTTCGGGGGTACCTTGTCGGGAGAGGTGGCGGAAGAGTACGTGATTTCCGCGCTGTTGGAATATAGTTCCGGATTACAAGCGCCCGTGCAACTGACATTCCTGGAAGAATATCATCGCGATTCATCTTTATCTTTGCTCGAGGGTGTGTGGGATAATGCCCATATCACCAACCCCATTACCACCGACTTAACAATCGGGGCGGAGGGTTCTTTTTCGGGCATGGATGATAATCTGTGCGTGATAAAGGGAGATATCGGCATTATTGATGATTCGATCAATCTCTATGATGTAGATATTATAATTGGTGGATGCATAGGCGCCGATGAATATACAGGATTTGCGAGATTGATCTTTGATCCGCACGAGATGCTGGAGATCGTAGCTTTTGGAGATTCGACTATGAGTATGGTGTATTACAACAAGCTCAGTTTGAACGAAGTTTCTAACGGCGGCGCGCTTTTTCATGATGTCCCTGTAGCCGGTTTATCGGGCACGGTCGACAGTAGAATTTATTACACGTTTACGATCAGCGAGGAAGATCTGATGGTGGCAGGCCCTGATCCTGAATTCCGCATTGCTATAAGCGGCGGGACGGGTGATGTGGATTTGTATGTAAGGTTTGAAGATATACCACCCGTTGTTACCCCGTTTAGATGCATGCGGTTAGAAAATGACCCGGGAAACGATGAGAACTGCGTCTTGAATGTTAAGAAGGCTGGCACTTTTCATGTAATGCTTCATGCAGATGTGGATGATTATTCAGGTGTGAGTTTAACTGCGTCATTAAATTGAGCCTGATGAAATTGTTTTATGTTTATGATGCGTGAACAACAGGGGACAGGTTAAACAAAAAACAATCGCGTTTCAGAGAAATGACCCTCTGTCACGTAGCTTACAGCGCCCATCTGCCAACCTCTACGTTGATAACTTGAAATCAGTTCATCTAACAGGATTAGAATGAGAATCAAAGGGTCAGAATAAACCTGCCGGTTTAACGGATACTCGAAAAGGGTCCAGGCATACCACGGACCCTCCCCTTTGGATAGTTAATGCTGCTGTGCGCTTCGTTGAAAGCGCACAGCAGATTAAACCCTCGTTGTGTCGGACCGTGTTTAGTGCGTGGCCGTAACCGGCGGCGCAACGCTCAACTGTTGCAGCAGCAAATTGCCGATCGGCACGACCGGCGTCGGACAACTCATCGCGGCCACGTGATCCAGATCGAGCGCCCGCCGCGCCAGATCGTTGAAGTGGCGCATGACGGCGCCGTTGCGCGGATCAGGCAACGAAATACCCGTCAGGAAACCCGACAGAATGGCCGGCGCGCCGACCGGCGTGTTGTAATCGAGATGCGCAAACGGCGTGCCTGTCTCAACCTGGTGGCAACCGCTGCAGGTATTGAGAGCCAGCTGAAACAAGGCATCGTCGCGCACGGTGGCCGGCGGCGGGGTGATCGGCGACGGCGTGGTCGGCACGGTCAGGAACGCGGCCGGCGCGTTCCAGAGCTGGGGTACCGGCGAGCTGGCGCCGCGGAACGGGTTGCCGTTGTAATTCAGCGGAATGGTGTGCTGCGCCGGCGGCGGCCCCACCAGTTGCGGCCAGTTGTTGTTGAGGTAATCGGCCAGCAACGGCGTGTTGTTCCAACCCGTGTCCGGTTCCTGTTTGACGTCGGTTTCCTCCAGGAACCCGCCGACCCGCGGCAGCACAAACTCGCGCATCTCCCAAAGCGGCGAACCCGGCAAAAACTCGTTCGTCCTTACCTGGCCGATGGCGCTTTGATTGGGCGCGGCGGGCGCGGCGCCGGCGGCGGAGAAGACCTGTGTCAACGCCGCAAGATCAGCGTTGTAGTTCGGCGACGTCGCCAATGCTTTCCATTTCTGCGCCCAATTGCGCACGGCGAGGCAGCCGGACAGCGGCACTTTGTATTCGAGAATAACTGTCATGGGTTTGTTGTTACAGTTGCCGTCGTGCAAGGTAAAAACAAACCGCCCTTCACCCGCTTCGCCGCCGCCATACGGACCTCCCGCGCCCCTGAGATCGAGCCGCAACACGATGCCCAGCAGCCGGAACGGGCTTTCGTGCGGCAGCAGTGCCGCGCCGGGGCCGCCGCTGCGAATTTCCCAGTCCTGGATAATCTGTTGATAGACATTGGGACGGGCCGGCACCGGGAAACTGTTGATCACCGGCGTGAACGTCCAGTGCCTGAACAGGCGCTTTATGTAATCGGAGGTCGAAGAAGTGCCGTTGGCGATGTTTTCCATCAGCTGCCAGAAAGTCCATTCGCCCACCGGGTTGCCCGCCGGCGGTACACCCGGAGTTGTGCATGCCCAGGTGCGCGAGGGATCGTTGAC
>DASVCP010000010.1:0-3042 GCA_036381555.1 Gammaproteobacteria bacterium | reverse complement strand
GTCGAGCCACCGGATACTATCTCGCGATTTCCAGTAATCAAGTCGACGCTGAACAACACCGACAGATTACCGTCCGTCACTAATGCAGTCGTGGCCGATTCAAGCGCCACTGATGTGGGATTGCTGAAATCCGTGCCCGTGCCGACAGCAGCACCGGATATCACGTTCCGATCACCGTTAATTAAATCGACCGCCAACAGGCCGTCGTCCACCACCAACGCCCGGTTCATGGCTGAATCCAGCACTACTTCACGGGGAGTGTTGAAACCGGGACCTGTTCCTTGTGTATCACTGGATATCACCGTCAGACTCCCGGTCTCCAGATTTACCGCCAGCAGTTCGTCCGTGCCCTCATCAATCACCGGGCACGGGACTGGGCTGTATCAAGAGCGACCGATAATGGATTCGGGAGCCCGCCACTTTCGATTTCGTACTCATCAACGACTGCGCCGGTTGTCAGATCGATTGCCACAAGACCGCTATACCCGGCTTCGCCCAAATTCGAATCAACCACCAATAGCCGGTTATTGGCGCTATCAAGAGCCACCCCAATGGGACTCAGGAAGACAACTTCCTTCCGCTTGATCACCACATTGGAAGTCGAGCTGTCCACCGCGCCGGTACTGTCTTGGGTTTCTACAGTCAGGCTGTTTTCGCCCTCGCTCAAAGGCAAATCAACAGTCCAGTTCGCGAAACCGTCGCTGCTGCTCGCCGCCGTTCCATTGACGCTTACCGCAGTGATTGTGTCGCCTTCCGGATCGGTCGCCGTCCCGCGCACCAGCAGGCTGGCGGCTTCCGTTAGCGATCGCGGCGGTGGAAATTGGATCGTAGCCATCGGCGCGTTATTGGGCACGACCACAGAGCCGCTGCTGGAACTTGAACTGGAAGAGCTCGAACTGCTCGAACTACTCGAACTGCTGGAATTGGAACCGCCGCCACCCCCACCGCCGCCGCAAGCAATCAGACTTAACGAGAAAAATATCAAGAAGGAAGTTTTAAGTACGGATGTGTTCTTCATTTTGTTGCCCTTTTTAAAACTGCGAGATTACTAAGACAAAATTAATACTCCGACATTTGGATTAACGCAGGTCGGTACCCGAGAAATACTCGTCATTAGTCAACACTTGCATCTCAAGACAGGATGTTGAAAATCAGCCCTATACTGATGTGGTCTCACGACCCATTGGACCTGCCTTGCTGAAATTTAAACGAATTCATCTAGAAAAGCCACACTTCCTGGCCCATTAGCCCTTTGCATGATTCTCTCTTGAAACCGTATTTTGACAGCGAAAAAAGCTTCTACGCCCCCATAAATCAAAGGTTTACACGATATGCATTTTAAAAATTCTACTGTGAAGTGCGACAGGCTCTTCTACCAACGCCATTAATGGGAAGCCTGGAGGCTGTAAATGCCCGATTGGGCGGGATGTTCCGAAATCAATCGTTCCGATTTGCCAGGATTCTCTGAAACGCTTCCAGCGAGAAATTGTATTCCTCGATGTCCGGGTTATGTTTCTTCGTAAACCGCCTGAAATCGATCTCGCTCCAGTCGGCCGGCAGGAAGTACTTCTTAAAATCGGCCACGTTCTGCTTTGTCACGGCATGCGCTTCCGAATGGAATATGTAATTCCCTGCCTCGCCAAAGTCGATTCCGTGGTGATAGTCATAGAGCATAATCAAGGACCAGGCCGCTTCCATGAACTGCCCGCCGACACTGACGGCTTGTCTGCCGCTTTCTATATAGCCGATTGCATCCGCGCTCAAATCAATACCGCCAATCAGTATATCCTTGCCCGGCTTTCTTCCGGCTTCTTCGGCAGCGTCGATACAGCCGATCGCCATATCGTCATTGGTTGACCATATCGCATGAATGGAAGGATTTTCCCTGAGGAGCTCCAGCGTATATTTATACGAGAGGTTGCGATTCCAGCCGGCGAGCATCGTCTTGATCAACACGGCGTCTTTGCCGTGTTCAATACGGTCCTGAAGGCCGGACAGTCTTTCATTCGAGGCATTATCTTCATCGAAACCGCCGAACGCGATTATATTAACCAACTTGTCCTTGTCAACGAGCCCCAGGTCCCTGGCTTGTTTTATCAGTACATCGGCCTGTTTGTAGCCGAATTCCCGGTCATGCGGCGTTAGTTGACCTATAAAATTCATGTACTTCTCTCGCGGCTTGCCGATCTCCTTCTCGGAGTCGGTTGTCGGCGACGAGGTAACCATGAATAGTTTTGCCGGATTATATTTTATATAGTCCATGTGGTAGTCGGTGGCGCCGGAATAATAACCGGTCAGGAAATAATCCGGCTTTTTGGTTTCCAGAAGCTCAAGCCCCGCTTGCCGCATCCTTCTATAGTTGTTTTTGCCGTATGTGATGTGAAGCTCGATGCCCAAATCATTCGCGGCGGCGTTCAGTATGTTTTCCACCAGCATGTAAAACGGAGAAGAGGATTCTATTGTCGGATTCAGAAAGCCGACCGAGAACGCCTTCTCGGCGCGGGCACTGACCGCGGAAAACAGAACAATCAGTATGACTGCTGCAAACAGTGCGGGGTTCATATACTGAGAAAAGAGCGTACCGGCCGATATAAAAAGCCGGTTATAACGGGGTTCTTTCATTGCACTCGCCTGCTTCCGAATATACCATGTGCGATATTTACGTTAAGTATATCGGCATCCGTGGCAGCGACTTTAGTGCCTTGCAGAATTGGGGATTTGGACTAACTTGATTACCCTGGCGCTTTTCAGAAACGTTTAGACCCGCTGATCGCCTCGAAGCATGCCGATGCTGCCGCGTTTCCACTGATCCGCCCCCTGAGCAACTCCTATTTCTCCAGATCCCTCAAAATCTTTACTATTTTCACAGCATCGTCACGTGATAGGCAAACAATAACAGCGGAAGACTGCCCTCGGGTTTCAATTCCCACAGAATCCCAGAAAAACCCTGACCTGTAAGTAAATCCGGCAATTTTTTCCCATAGCACCTCATCTTCACTGGAGGTCAAACCCAGAAATCCATATGTCCTGACTACGATCTTA
>DASVCP010000009.1:0-2603 GCA_036381555.1 Gammaproteobacteria bacterium | reverse complement strand
AGCAAGGAACGCGACGCGACGCGCCTTCGCCTTCTCCGCGTCAGTCGCCTGCACCATGCCGAGTATCTTCTTCTGATTCGGCCAGATCAGAACCCAGACATTGAAAATCATGATGGTGCCGAGCCACGCCCCCACGCCGATCGCGTAAAAAGCCCGGTCGAGTAGCAAGAACGCGTTGAGAAAGTTGCTGCCCAGCAGCATCGCGCCGAACAGCCAGGTTGCCACCGCTCCCCAGCGAAACCAGAATAGTGCGCGCGGCGCCACGTGTTTCGAAATGCCCGCGCCGCTATTGTCCTTTGCGGCTTCCGCCATCGCCGGCACCTGCACGAAGTTGAAGTAATAAAGCAGACCGATCCACATGATGCCCGAAAGGATGTGCAGCCAACGTCCGATTCCGAATTGAATGAAATCCATGGTTTCTCCCCCTTACCGCAATGCGAACGCGATGAACTGATACAGGATGAACGTAAGGACCAAGCCCGAGATCACTGTGCCCCACAGCGAGTCCAGCGGATTCTTCATTGCAGCCTCCTTTTGGTCGTGATTATTGTTCGGGAAACAGCCAACTTAGGGTAACCAAAGCCGACACGCTAGGCAATAGGTGACAAATTTATCCCTCTTCGGCAGCTTGCTAGGAGCATAAAAAAAGAGGCGCTTTCCGCGCCCCTTATGCGAAAACCGATCTTGCGGACGGCTTCAGCCGCCAAAGTGCTCGGCCGCAAATTCCCAGTTGACGATATTCCAGAACGCCGTCACATAATCGGGACGCCGGTTGCGGTAGTCGATGTAATAAGCATGTTCCCACACATCACAGGTCAAGAGCGGCTTGCTGTCGGTGGTGAGGGGGGTACCGGCATTGGATGTCGATTCGATGGCGACCGAACCGTCGGGATTTTTTACGAGCCATGTCCAGCCCGAGCCGAACGTGCCGACAGCCGCTTTGGAAAATTGTTTCTTGAACTCGTCGAACGAACCGAACTTGCCGTCGATCGCCGTAGCCAGCTTGCCCACCGGCTTGCCGCCCCCCTTGCGGGACATGCTGTTCCAGAAAAACGTGTGATTCCAGGTCTGCGCCGCGTTGTTGAATATTCCGCCTTTGGATTTGCGGATGATATCCGCAAGCGACATATTTTCGAACTCGGTTCCGGCAATCAGATCGTTGAGGTTATTGACATACGCCTGGTGGTGCTTGCCATAGTGATACTCGAGCGTTTCCTTAGAGATGTGTGGTTGAAGCGCGTCCATGGGATACGGAAGCGGGGGCAACTGATGTTTCACTGATCGAACCTCCTTGTTGGCCGTCGAAAAAAACCGCGACACTGAAATCTGGCGCCGGGTTGCATCCGTCCCGACGCCGTCTTGGATTGGAGCATGGACCTCTATGGAGATGACACCGTTTCCACGCCGATGGTTCCTTGCCATAGTCGACAACACCAGAGTGCATGAGAGCTTTCACACCCGCGCGATTGCGGCGTCCTGTTGCGTATTCAGCAACTGGCGCGCTGATACTTACTGGCATATTTTTCAGAGACTTGACTGCTTTAGGTGTTTCATGGAAAGGCCTCTGGCAAATTTGTTGTGCAAAGCCATCCGAAGAGGGTACGAAATCCGGCGCGACTTCGCTACAATGCACATGGAAGATAGCGAAAGCACTCAGTCCCGTGATACGTCCATGAATCGAGAACTCGATCCGCTGCTGCTGGGGATAATGCTGGTTGCCGCGAGCCTGACCTCCGGTCTTGCCGCCGCGTCGGAGTTCGACCGCGTCGCTCAACTGCGACTGGCGCCTCCTGCAAGCGGGGCGGCCGCGGAATCGACAAATAACGAAACAGACTCCCGGCACGCCGGTTTGAAACTGCCGCGTGCCGTCACGGGAAGGGGCGGCGCTGCGCTCGATTTCGTGAGCGGGGACGCGGGCGGCCCCCTCGTTTATGGCGGCACGCGCAGCATGCCCCGCCTCGGTTTGGCGAATTCTCAGATGATTGGAGGCATGCTTTATCCGCTATCCCGAAACTGGTTTTCCACGATCGAAACCAACGTCGATGCCGCATCACCGCTGGCGGGTCGCGGATACGGACTGCACGGCCAGCTGCACCGGGCATTGCCCGGCGGTTGGGACGTAAGCTTCGGTCTTCATTACAACGCCTACGAAGCCGGCTCGGGCGCATTGGAGCCGTCGGCGCTACCGAGCCTGGCGTGGCCCGAACATCCGGCTGCAACGGTTGGATCCACGGCTGCCGGCTATGCGCTGCGCCTCAACTACCGTTACGGCGAGCGCAATTCGCTCGGCGTTACCTATGGCTCCGCCAGCGAGTCGGACTACACGCGGCAGATGCTGGGAATGTATCCAGGCGACGGCCGGCAATTTGGCCTCACCGGCGAGCATTGGCTGACACCGGACTGGGCCGTCAACTACGGTCTCATGGCACAGGAGCAGACCGGGCCCTACCGCGGTCAGGGATTGCGCCTTGGACTGCGTTACCGTTTCTGAGGCATATCGCCCGACATCCCCCGCACTTCCTCGGCGCGCGCACCCCGTAATCCCTGAATCTGGTCCGACTGGACCATGCGCCGGCTTCGCGTCCCGGCTGTCCCTGCACTGT
>DASVCP010000008.1:0-3942 GCA_036381555.1 Gammaproteobacteria bacterium | reverse complement strand
GTATGGCTTTGGCTTTTTCCCGTTCACCGTAAGCAAGCGCGCCGATTTCGAAATCGACATACCATGAATAGTGTGCATGAAAAAGCGCCGGTGACGAAGACCAGACACCGATGGAAGCGGCATTGGGGAAAATACCCAAATTAATCGCGGGATTGAAGCATTGCAGTTCGGCCAGCGTGCCCAACTCGCGTATATTCGGCAGGCGCCAATCCGTATGGCCGGCGAAACCGCCCTTGCCGTTGAACGTGGGAACATACAGCAGGGCTTCAGCCCAGGTTGCAGCCAAAGGTTCGCCCTGATCACAGGCTTCGCCCGCCGCACCTTCCAGGCAGATGCGCCACATCAGCCCGGTTTCCGTGTCGACAACAGTACCGTTCTTGTTCTGCTGATAGCGCGTGGATGGCGTCGTTGAGACGATAGTCCCGGTTTGACAGCGTTGACCATCGCCGTTCTGAGCCTCGCTCCGGCCCCGATCCTGCTCCGGGTACTGGGCATATACCAGCGGAGCCAGCAATACCAACATCAATCCCGCCTTGTTCAGCACACCCATCACTCCACCCCCGAATTCTGACCGATTTTATCGGGTTTGGCGCTCCAGTCGCGGACCAGCCTCACATGACGGCCGTTGTCGCGCGGCAAGGTGGCGGAATAGCCGTATTGAAAATTGATCGCCCAGGCCGTTTTCGCTAATTGCGCATCCGGTGAGAGACTCCAATAAAAGGCCGCTTTTGTGTTGGGAAAATAACCGGTATCGATTGCCGGTGAAACGCGTCCGTAGTTAACCAGGGTGACAAGCTCCGGCACTGTCGGCACCCGCCAATCATTGAATCCGCACAAGCCCTGTTTGTTGACACGACTGACGAATTCCTCAATGTTGCAATAGGTCATGGGCTGGCCGGCGACATATCCCGAACATTGGTCATAGAGACTGTTCCAGTCGCCGATGGCGCCGCCGTTGGTATGCTCGTCGGAGTTGTACCAGGTAAACACGTCGTCGGCGTCGTGCAATCCCTGGTTGCCGTAAGCGCCGTCAGCCGGCGCTTTTACCTCCCACAACAAGCCTGATATTTCGTCCAGCGCACAGGCCCAGTCTTTTGCCGACGCGCGCAGGACTTTGCCGTCACTGCTGATTTTCCGGTAGACGAAACCCGCCGCACCGTCACTGTCTTGCTTGGCCGTTACATCTCTGCCGTGCGTGCAGTCCTGCTGCGGCAGTATGTCGCCTTCCACTTTTTCCCCTTCGGAGAGCCACTCGCGATCGATTCCCGCGCTGCAACCGCCGTTGACGCCTCTCGGATAATTGGCGCCCCAGGTAATGCCGGTATCGTTGAGTTGCCCGCGGACGATCTCGATATCCTTGAGTTGTCCGCCGGCGGTCTCGACATCCTTCTCGGAGCACCCCGAATTAAAAGCCAGCGGCACCAGCACCGCAAACAGGGCGGTTGCCTGCCTCAGGAAGTATGCAGTTTGGAATAAAAATTCAGACATCGTTTGCCATATTCACTGGAACCCGTCTCAAAAATTTTTGAGATGGGTTCTGAAAAGCCCAACGCTAGTCGGGCTTTTCAGCAACACATTGCATTACGGCTTAGGCAAGGACGCCCGGAATCACATCGCTCGCGTAACCCTGGTAGACCGAATGCTGATGGGCGTTCAGAGCCACCGCCGCGGTGTGTATCTGATGCAGAGGAGTATAAGACCCTCCCCCCGCATTCGACACGCCACGCCGAATGGCGCCACCGCCGCCGGCCATAATCAGCGGAACCTGGACACTGCTGTGCGTATCGCCGTTGCCCATGTCGCTGACCTCGCAGACGATAGTGCTGTTGAGCACGCCCCGCTGCCTCAGGGCGTTAATTGCATAAGCCGACAGGCTGCTGAGATGGGTGCGGGTCACCCGGTAGTGCGGATAGCTCGGATCGCCACCCTGGCCACCATGGATTGAGTTATGGTAGGTATTCGTGTAACTCAAATACGGCATGGAAAACTCGGCGGCGTCGTTACCGAACGCCAGCGAACAGGAGGCGGTCAGGTTGCACTCCAGCGCCAGCGCGATAATGTCCGCCTGCAACTCCGCCTGCTGCCGGAAAGTGGCGTGTTCCAGCGGGAACTGGGACGGTTGGCTCGCCGCGTCGCACGACAAACCGCCGCCGCCCAGATCGATCAGGCGTTGCTGGGTTTCCTCAATGGCGGTCAAATGCGAATCCAGACGTTGCCGCTCGTAACTGCCCAACCTGGATTGCAATGCATTGACGGCCTCCAGATGCGCGTCTACAACGTTCAGTTTGGGATCTCCGCCGCCACCGGACTGCAAATTACCGAACAGACGGTTGAACGCATTGAACGGATTGTCTTCGTAGGGCACCACGGAGCCGTTGTCCTTGGTGATTCGCTGGTTGGTCGCCTCGTTGCTGTGCACCCCCAGATTGACGTATTTGAAAGGCATGCCTTCGCTGAGGATTCTGCCCATGTTGACGTCAAAGCTGTCGCCGCCCCAGCTGTTGTTGATCAGGGTATCCGACACGCCGTGACCGCCCCGGTGATGCCCCATGTCCCTCAGGAAGTTGCACTCGTTGGCAACGATACTGTAGGGCTGGGACATGGCGGGAAAACTGCTCAGGTTACTGTTCGGATACCAGTATTGCGGCAGCGCGCCGTCGGGCACGTAAATGATGACCGACTTGGTGGGCCCGCTTTGCGCCTCGGCCAACCTGGAGATCATCATGCCCGATACCAGCGGGGAAGCGCGCAACAGTCCTTTGGTAATACCTGCTGATGCAAAGATTTTCAGTAAATCCCTGCGTCTTTTGTCAAATATGTTTTTGTATGACTTTTTCATAATCTGAACCTTCAATTTGTTGGATACATGGTCGAATCAGTCGCCGGTGATGTCGATGTGGCCGCGCTTTCATACGCGGCCACGTCTTTTGACATCATCATTACCACCAGTATACCGACGCCCAGGGAACATCCCCGCCGCTGGCGCTGAAGTGGTAGTAGTCGCTGGAGCCTTTAGACGGCAACTGCGCACCCGGCGTGGTCACGGCCGTGCCCGAACCGTTTACGGTCACGGAAATGGTGCGGCCGGAAAAGTTCGACACGCCCCAACCATTGACGGTGTTTTGCGTCCGGAAACAGTAAGGTCCAGTCGTGTTGAAATTGCCCGACTGACCGCCGGATATGACGGTTGAGCAATCACCGCCGCCCGAGCTTGAACTGCTGCTACTGGAGCTCGACGAACTCGAACTGCTGCTGGAACTCGACGAACTCGAGCTGCTGCTGGAACTCGATGAGCTCGAACCGCCGCCGCTACCCCGCGACCATGCCTTGCGGTAGCGCACCGTATCCAGGGCGCCCAGATCCTCAAGCATAGACCGTGGACTTTGCTGCACCATGGTGCTGGTCATATCCATAACCGTACACTCGTAACCGTCTTCCTCAACCGGATCAAGATCCCGTTCCGGATTGTTGCCGATGCCGTCGTGGCCGACGCCCATCATAAAGTGGAACATCTGCTGCGATACGCAGGACTGCGCCGTGGGCGAATTCGCGAGCACCTGACCCAGTCCGCGGGTACCGTTGAAATTGACCCACTCCTCCCGGTTGCTCAGGGTGTCAGGCGCGTACAACTGGCCGCCGGCATCGATCATGTTGCCGTTCAAATCGGCTGTCCGTGGATTACCGACCGCGTTGAAGTCCTCCATGCCGCCGCCGAGCGGGTTGATCCACTCCTGGTGGCAGTTCACGCAGGGTTCGACGCCGGTAATGGCCTCGTACTTCATGCGGTTGGTGGTCGTCGGATCGTTCAGCAAGTCCGCGAGCTCCTGGATGCGTTGTTCGCGGTCCGCAAACACGCCGGCCGGCGGCTCAGGCTGATTCTGGCACAGCATGCGGCGACGAACCCGGACCGAACGCCGTATCGGCGAGGTTTCGACGGTCTCG
>DASVCP010000007.1:0-16641 GCA_036381555.1 Gammaproteobacteria bacterium | reverse complement strand
GACGTGCTACTTTCTCGTTGGTGGTCATGATGATTCTCCTGGTCAAAGATTGGTTTGGCGATTAATCTTTTAACCCATTGGAGGCATCATGGCCACTGTTCAATTAGTGACCATGTGTCAGGTGAATACCATCACTACACAATTAGAGAACTCGTCGAGGAAGATCTGGATTCGCTGCTTGACCTCTATGGGCATCTTCATGATTCAGATGACCCGCAGCCGTCGCGCGACCAGGTTGAGAGCGTCTGGAGCGAGGCATTAGGCAACAACTGCATCAGGTATTTTGGCTATTTCGTGGATGGGCGGCTTATTCGTTCATGTACAGCCACGGTAGTCCCGAACTTGACGAGGGCTTGTCGCCCATATGCTGTGGTCGAGAACGTGGTAACCCATCGTCAGTTCCGGAAGCGCGGCTGCGGTAAGGCGGTTCTGCAAGCAGCATTGGATTTTGCATGGCGCATGAACTGCTACAAGGTCATGCTTATGACTGGCAGGCTCAATGAGAGTACGTTCAGTTTCTATGAGTCAGTGGGATTCAGGCGTGATAAGAAGCAGGCATTTGTTGCAGAGCCAAATTCCCAATAGCAACCGGATCAAAATGGCTTCGGCGCTAATGCACCTCCGCCGGTTAGCTGAGCGTTAACCGTATGAATGATCGTGAGAAAAAACTGGTAGCGTCTAAGTAATCGTTATTTGATTGCCAAATTAACTGGATAAAATGCAAGCTAAATACAAAATATTTTGCCAGATATTTGTTGTTATCTTTGTGGCATCCCAAGTACTGTTGCTCTGGCGTACATAGGTAATTTTAAAATTCACACATGGGAATTGGTGGTAGTTTTTCTATTACTTTTCTTTTTGTTGCTTGTTATCGGTATTGGGCCGATGTTCCTTATTTATAGATGGATGAAAAATAAATGGTTTTTTTGCTAACTCCAATTATGGGGTTTTTGCTGTTATCCATTCTGTTGCTTATTGCGGGTATATTTGGATATAGGTTGTGATCAGAGCACATAACCTCAAAATGACTTCTGGACTTGACCCGACGCCTTCGGCCGGTGCATACATGGAATGTGATCACGGCCGCCGAGCCGGCGTGTTTTAGAAATCGATTTCAAAACGCCGCAGGCGTCCGTGCAGTTGTTCGATGTCGTCCAGCAGTTGCAGGGCGAGCGCCGCGCCGGGCAGGTTGACGCCGAGATCGCGTTGCAGGCGTTGCACTTTGCGGATGCGGATCAGGCTGATGCCGGAAAAACGCCATTGGCCCGAAAGGTCGACGGGCTCGAGTATGCCTTCATCGACGAGTTCCGTTATCCACTCGGCCGGGACATCGCAGGCGCGGCACAATTCCGCCAGCGTGAACTCGCTGTGGACGTCGATGATGACGCCGTCCAGTATGTCGGTTTTGCCCATCACGACGTTCCTCCCATGCCGGCGCGGGGATCGAAAGGCATTTCCCGTTTCATTTTTCTGTAGAGTTCTTTGGCGTTGTCACTGTCCGCCGGCGGCGTGACGATTTTCAGGACCGCGTATAAATCGCCGGCCGGCGGGCCCGGCAAACCGCGTTCTTTCAGCCGCAGCTTTTTGCCCGCGGCGGAACCGGCGGGGATTTTCAACTGAACCGGGCCGCCGGGCGTGGGAATTTTTATCGTTTCACCCAGGGCCGCTTCCCACGGCGCCACCGGCACTTCCAGGTAAAGATCGCGTCCGTCAACCCGGTACAACGGGTGCGGTTTGAACTCGACTTCCAGGTATAAGTCGCCGGCTTCGCCGCCGCCGATCCCGGCGCCGCCCTGTTTGCCCAGGCGGATGCGCTGACCGGCGGTGACGCCTTTGGGAATTCTGACATTCAAGGTGCGCTGCCGCTGCCGTATGCGGCCGTAAGCGTCGGCTTCCGGGACGGTCAGCGTCACGGCGCGGGTGCCGCCGTGAAAGGAATCTTCCAGGTCGATGACAATCCGACCCTGCTGATCTTCGCCTTTGTAGGCGTACTGCCGATAGCGCTGCCGTTGCCCGCTCCCGCCGCGGGCATGGCCGAACAGGCTTTCAAAGAAGTCACTGAAGGCGGAAGCGTCACCGCCGGTAAAACCGCCGCCACCGAAATCGAACTGCGTATCCCATTCCGGCGGCGGTCGGAAATCCTGGCCGGCTTTCCAGTTGGCGCCCAGCTGATCGTAGGCAGCCCGCTTTTCAGGGTCCTTCAGGACCTCGTAAGCTTCGCCGACTTCCTTGAACCGGACCTCGGCGTCCGGTTCCTTACTGACATCCGGATGATACTTGCGGGCAAGCTTGCGGTAAGCACGCTTGATGTCGTCGGCCGTCGCGTCGCGCTTGACGCCCAATGTCTGGTAATAGTCTTTGAATTCCACGTTGCCGTCTCCGCCTGTCGCCATGCTCCATTGTCGTTATCCCTAGCATATGAAATAGTGGCGTTTGGCGGACACTTCAAGTGCGGCCTGGCCACGGAAAGTGGAGGTTGAAGCGGTATTTTGACGGAACAGGACGGGCGATATCAGGATTAAAAAAGACGATCAACAGAGCCGGATTCGTCGAGTCTGTGGAGCAGACTCATGGAGGGGAGGTGAGTCCGACTCTGTCGATCGTTGCCAGGAAAACCCCGCAAGGCGGTTAACCGAAACTAACCGTTTTGCTTTTCAGCGATGCTCATTACGTTATTCAGGTACATGATGGCGCTGTCCGCCCAGTTCGACATCATCAGTTTGAAGTAAAAATAATTGGTGGCGCGGTTGGCGACAAACGGGCTGCCTATCGAATCGCGGGTTTTACGGTAATCGACGATTTTAATGAACGGCTGCGAGTTGTCTGTTTTGAAAACCAGTTCAATGGCCGCCTGGCCGGCGAACCGCACGATGGTTTGTTTCAAGCCGACAGATTCCGGGGCGTAGATGTACAGGTCGAACAGACGCGGCGTCAGTTGAATTGCATCGGCTGCAGGTTCGTCGCTGATCTCCCAGCCGGATTCCGTTAAGGCCTCTTTGAGTGTATCAACCAAAGCCTCGCCGTACGTTCTGGTCACGTAATCGCGATATGAGCTGCTGGTTTCCGACTGATAGCGGTCCAGCCACACCTGCGCGAACTCGACTTGCGGCCTGGTGATATGGATTTTGCGGGTCAAAGGCAGTTTGAAATCCGAGGCGATCAGAAAATCCTGGAATTCGGGAGTTTGCATGGGTTCGAGACCGGCTTCCGCTTTTGTCGCTCTTTGGGCGGCACGGTCGCCGGCATCGGCCAGCTGCATGAGCGGAACAGACGCGGTGCGTTCGAGGCTGATATCGGTTTGTTGCATCGCTACCAGTTTTGTTGCGTAATCGATTTCCGGCGTGGCCTTCAGTTCGGTCGCGGGCATTACGTTTTCCGGCGCTGCCGGCAGTCGCGCGGGTTTGACGGCCGGACTGGAGCTTGCAGGGGATGGCACGGCCTCCACGGTCTCGACGGGTTCAAGCGGCTCAGAGGCGGGCTGCGCCGCGGCGGCCGGGGTTGGCTCCTGATTCAAAACAGCGGTTCCGCCGGCTTTTAAACTCTCGCTCTTGATAAAGTCGAATTCCTTGGCGCTGACATTCATGGTCAGCATTACAAAGAGCACGCAAACGGCCGATACCAGCTTTTCCATGCTTTTGGAGAGCCCGTGGGCCCGGCCGAACAGACGTTTCACGCGGGGCAATATTTGGTAACCGTGTTTGTTTGCCGCCAACACGGTGGCAAGCTTCAATTCCAGTTCGGAAATATTCGCCAGGCTGCGGGCATACAGCTTTGGATTGCCGCAGTATTCAACCGCGATGTCGTCGCAGGCGTTTTCGCGTTCTATGTCGACCTTCGACGAAATCCACAGTACCGCGGGGTTGAAGAAATACAGTAACCGTACGAAACATTGCACCGCGTTTACCAGGTAGTCGTTGCGTTTTATGTGGGCCAATTCGTGCAGGACGAGCGCTTCAACTTGGTCGGCGGGAAGGAAAGTCAGCAGGCCGATCGGCAGCAGAATGACGGGTTTGAAGTGGCCGATTATGCACGTGCTGCTGATCTGGCGGGAATACTTGACGCTTATGGTCTTGTGGATGTCCAGTTGGGCCGCCAGATACCGGAAACGCCTTTCCCATTCGCCGTTTATACTTTCACAATCTTTGTTCTTGAGCGTGAGCGCCTGAGCGAAGTCGTAGGAATAGCGGCTGAATTGAACCAGGAATCCCAGTGTCCAGAAGAGAATAATGAAGTTGAGATTGTCATTGACAGTGACGTAAACCTGTTCCCAGAGTCCGCCGGAATATGCGATCTCCAACGCGGAACCGAATGCCTGTATTGCATTTTCGGTGCCGCTTATATCGCTGTAATAGCGCCCAAACGTTATCGCGCTGACCAGCACGCAGACGCCCATGGCCAGTATTCCCTGCAGGTATCGCAACGCGGCGCTGTGATTGCCGGTGATTCGCAGGGAGACCGCGAGTACCGCGGCGACGATGGCGCACTGCCACAACGAGTGGATCATTGTCCATGCAAAGGCGTAGGCGATGTGCCCGTCAAAAAAATCGGTGATAGCGTTCATATCATTGATCCTCTATCTGGTTCAGGAAAGTTTTGATTTCGTCAATTTCTTCCTGGCTTATTTTGTTGTTGCCCAGCAGCTGTAACAGCAGTTGACTTTTCGACCCGCGGAACGTGTTTTCAATAAAGCGTGTCAGCAGCTTGTTTTTAGTGGATTCTTCGAGGACGGCGGGAAAGTAAACATGACTGCGACCGTCGAGGCGACGGTCCAGCAGGCCTTTCTGGGCCATGACCTGCATGGATTTGAGAGTGGAGGTGTAACCGATCGGCCGGATTTTATTTAAGCGCTCGTGTACATCCTGAACACGGCATTCTCCTTGTTCCCAGAGAATATTCAGAATCTCGAGTTCGGCTTGTGTTGGCGTCGGCATGAGGGCTCCTCTAATTACGATGTTTGTCGTAGTAAGTATGTACGATTAAAATCGTAATTGCAAGGCGAGCAGGTCTGTATTTTGGACCGTTTGAGCCGTAATCTTTATAAATGATTGATTAATAAAAAATTGTGTAGAAAAAAATTATAGGACTGCCCAACGGCAAATATTATGAGCCGGTTCCACACTATATATAAGGTAACAGTACGAAGCGCCGGGCAGGGTATGGCAAATAGGTGGCAGCTGCCGAGCCCGAGAGCAAAGAGGGTGAACGCCGATCCGGACGATGCGGGAGTATGGAAAACCGATTCTGGACAGGTATAACCGGGAAGAGCGCCGTCTCGGCGCTCCTCCCCGGATTGTCGGGTGACTATTCCTGCGCGTAAGCCTTTTGGTCTTTTTGCTTGTTCCTGGCAAAGGAGAACAGCGAGAACGGCAGAAACATTATCGCCTTGAGTCCTGCCAGGGTGGAAAGCGCACGCATTTCTTTGCCCAATTCGACGGACAGTTCCCTGACGACAACCCTTCTGCCCACTTCGCCTTCTTCCTTGACGAAGGTCAGGCGATAAAGTGCAAACAGTCCCAAAAACGAGGCCGTGAAGAAAAAGAAATCCCAGGATTGCAGGCTGAGGGTCTGGATAATGGTATTCCCCAGAGGGCCTTTCCATTCGATGTTCCAGTTCAATTCATGCTGGGAGAAGAAGTCGGCGAACATGCCGCCGAAGATGGGGGCGATACCGGCAAAAAAGGCGATGACCAGGCTTCTGGCCGAAAGGAACACCGCGGCGTCTTCCTTGCCGGGCGCCAGTTTGAAGCCGATGTTGTTTAGGGAAAGATTGATTCCGCCCAGCGCCATGCCGCAACCGATATGAATCAGTACCAGCAAAGGAATGGTGAACGCATGCTGGTCCGGAAAAGTGGTGAAAGTCCAGGCGAATATACAGCACAAATAAATGGGCGCACATATTCTGAGTACGGTTTTGTTGCTGTACTTGTCCGAGTATCTTCCCCACATGCGAATGAAAAGAATGCTGGAAACCTGGTTAATAATCGAAAAGATCACGACGTAGGACAGCGGAAACTTCAGCATCTTCAGCATATATACCGTAAAAAACGGCGCGGCCAGATTGACGGCAAAGGCCCAGCAGGAGTTGAAGATCAAAAAGTTTCTGAAGTTGGGTTCGGCAAGCGGCTGACGAAACAGCTTGATCATGTTTTTGTTGACAGGTTGTATCCGCGGCTCGGGCGTCAGGAAGATCAGGTAAACACCGTAAAGGCCGAAAGCGCCACCCAGGAAAAACATCACCGAGTAAACGGTATTGATGTCGCCGGGGCTATACGCCTTCACGTAATCGAGTGCGAATGCCACGATGAGGCTGAGTGAGACGGAAACAATTTGTATGATTCTGCTTCTGTGCGAAAAATATGAGCCCAATATCTCTTCCGGGACCAGGTCCTTTAGCCAGGATGACCAGCTGGTGCCGGAGAGCGCCCCGAAAAAGTAATGGGTAAACACCAGCGATATCAACAGCAGGATGCCGGTTTTGGCCGGAAACAGCAGCGGCAGAAACCCGATCAGTAGCAGGGGTAACCTGGCGAAAACGGAGCAGACCACCGCAATCGCCTTGCGATTGGCGTATTTGTGCAGCAGGTAAAGGGCGAGTAATTGAAACAGGTTGGCCAGCGTAGGTATGGCGGCCAGCAATCCGATTTGAAAGCTGGACGCGCCAAAGCCCAACGCCAACGCCACTAAAAAAGTACCGCCGGTTAACGTTGCCATGACTTCCGCTGCAACGCCGTCTTTTACAGCAAGTTTTAAACCGGAATCTATTTGTGCGGGAGATAAACTTTCGAAAGAACGAAATTTCATTTATTCAGGCTACGCGAATGGACTAATTGGAGAAACCCGATACGGGGAAGAAGCAACAGAGGAAAACCCAACCTTGTGTAAAAAGGAAAATGCAGTTTTATAAATTATACAATTCGAACGGTTGAAAAGACTACTGCATTCTTGAATTTTGTGAGCGATGTCGAGAAAAGAATTTGAGCGGGCGCCGAGCCGGTGCAAATTACGTAGTGATATCAGGATTTGGTTTTTTGGCTCTTCCGCAGAACGTTGGGGCGAACTCGGGCTATGGCTATGCCGTTCATCCCCGCCCATCGGCGGTTTTATTTTTCGCGGCTTCGCGCGAACATTAGAATCCGGAAATCCGGATGAAATTAATCACCTCCCTCGACCGCTGAGGACCCGGTTTTATACGGCCTGTCCTTTCGAGTCGTAAATTACCTTGGGCTGATTGCCGGTGCGAGTTTGTATGGCAGTTGCGCGCGTATTTCGGTGGGCCGCAGTAGCGTGAGGTCTTTGTTGATTTGCAACGATATGGAAGATTCCAGTTGCGGATCGAGATGCTTCCGGAGGCAGCCCAGAAACGCCGGTGACGCCACGATCACGAGTTTGTCGAAATCGTTATGTTCGTATGCCTTGCGCAGGTCATCGGCCACCTGCCGGGAGAAGGCATGCATCTCCTGTTCCTTTAATGAGGTCGGAGGTTCGAGGGCGTGCCGGCCGTCCCCCATGCTGTCAAATGCGCGCCCCGGGGCATCGCTGCCCCATTCCCGTTCCGGAAGGCCAAGCTCGGGATGAACCAGCGTTTTGACCTCCGTCAGATTTTTGCCCATGGAACTTTTTGCCAGAAAAATTCGTGCCCGCCTGGCGTTTGCGACGACAATCCATATATTAATCATGTGCGTACCTCATGAGAATAATGAATCGATCCAGTTGAGATTGCCTTTCGATTGCTTGGTTCAATGCGTTTTACTTGATGCCAAAGACAAGCGCGATCGCGACACCGATTATAACGGCCACGGTTCCCGTAATAACGGGAGCTCGATGCAGGGACATCCACAGTTGCAGACTGTTGTCGCGCGATTTCTTGCCGAAGCGTCCATATATTCCATAATCTCCTCTTACGGTTTCAAACAGGTTACCTTCCCGGGACTGCTCAAGAATTTCGTCGGTGCATTGCCCTTCGTAGGCTTTATGGGCCAGGTATCTTTCCAGTAAGCCGGGGAAGAGCTTTCCGCCAACGATGGCTTTCGTCGACGAAAAACCCACCCAGACTTCACGGCGTCTTTGTTTGACGGCTTCCAGGGTGGCGGTGGCCGCCAGTTCCGGTTGAAAAATCGGCGGCAGCGGCTGGGGGTGATATTTGAGTTTGGCTCTGGCCCATTCGAACTGGGGCGTGTTAAACGCGCCAAGTTGGATCATGCTGACGGCGATATCGATTTTGTCATGCAGCAGTTCGGCGCGGATCGCATTGCTAAAGCCGCGGATGGCGTGCTTTGCGCCGCAGTAGGCCGATTGCAGAGGGATCGCCTGGTAGGCCAGCGCCGAGCCGATTTGCACGATGTGGCCGTGATTGCGCGGGCGCATGCGTTTGAGTGCGGCCATCGTTCCATAGACAGTGCCGAGATAAGTCACTTCCGTCACGCGGCGGAATTCTTCCGCCGTCATATCGTGAAACGGGGAAAAAACGGTCACCATGGCGTTGTTTATCCAGACATCGATCGGGCCGAGAATTTTTTCCGCCCGTTCGGCGGCGATTTCAACCTGTTCGTAATCGGCGACATCAGTCGGCAGTGCGAACGCTTGTGCCGGGCATGTGTTTTTGATCTGTCGGCAAACGCCGGCGAGTCGATCCTTGTCGCGGGCCAACACGGCGACTTGCGCGCCTTCGCGGGCGAATGCAATCGCGATCGCCCGGCCTATGCCGGCGGAAGCGCCTGTAACCACGACAACCTTATTGCGAAGATTCTGCATAATACTCAATATTTCATCGGTTTAATGCCATTCGTATGACCTGTGACGTGTGTAAGGCCTGCCTGCCGGTCTGCTGTTTGATTTGTTCTCGGCAGCTGTAGCCGTCAGAGATAATGAGCGTCTCGTTGTCGCTTTGCCGAACGGCGGGCAGCAGAATCCGTTCTCCGGCTTTCAGGGAGACTTGGTATTTTTCTTTGTGGTAACCGAAAGAGCCGGCCATGCCGCAGCAACCCGCATCGAGAATAGTGCATTCCAGGTCCATGGCGTCCAGCAGTGCTCTGTCCGACTCCGTGCCCAGAACGGCTTTATGATTGCAATGCATGTGCGCAAGCGCCCGTTTGGGCAGTTTGGGTATCGGGAAGTGCCGGGCGTGCTTGTGCAGAAATTCGTTGAGCGTGTAGACGTTTTCGCTCAGCCTGCGGGCGTCGTCGTCGCCGGGAAGCAATTCGCGCAGTTCGTCGCGAAATACCGATACACAGGCGGGTTCGAGTCCGACAATCGGAACACCGCGCCGGACGGCGGGATTCAGTGACGCGAGTATGTTTTTCAGCCGTTTCCCGGCCGTTTCAAGAAAGCCGTATTCATAAAGCGGACGTCCACAACAAATGTTGTCCGGGGGGAGATTGATCCGGTAGCCGGCAGCTTCCAAAATATCCACCGCGGCTTTGCCGACCTCCGGCGAGAAATAGTTATTGAACGTATCGGGCCATAGGACGACTTCGGATACCGCGTTTTTCGAAGCGTTACGTTTGCGGAACCAGCCGGACAGCGATTGGTCCGCCAATTCCGGAAGTTTGCGTTGCGGCGCCACGCCCAAAAAGGTTTTGCCGAGTCGCGACAACAGGGAGTTTTGCGTTGCAAAATTAAACAGTCCCGGCCACGACATTCCCCAGCGAGCCACGCGGTCGATATGCCCGAACAAATATGCGTTAAGCGGACGGCGGCGTTGCTGGTAGTAATGGTGGAGAAATTCGGCTTTGTAGGTGGCCATATCGACATTGACCGGACACTCGTGCTTACAGGCTTTGCAGCTGAGGCACAAGTCCAGTGCTTCGCGTACACTTCGGCTTTTCCAGCCGTCCTTGATAATGTCGCCCTTGAGCATTTCGAACAGCATGTGAGCGCGGCCCCGGGTGGAGTGTTTTTCCTCGCGGGTGGCCATGTAACTCGGGCACATGGTGCCGGAGGTGATTTTCCGGCATTCGCCCACGCCGACACAACGCAACGTGGCCTGGGTGAAATTACCCTGATCGGCGGGATATTTGAAAAAGGTGGCGACCCCGGTGTCCGGTCCGGTCATGCCTTTTACGCGAAGGTAGGCATCTCTCGGGTAAGGATCGACCACTTTTCCCGGATTCATTTTTCCGTCCGGATCCCAGATTCTTTTAAACCGGCGGAAAGCTTCGACCATCTCTTCGCCGTACATGATGTTTAATAATTCGCCCCGCGACTGGCCGTCGCCGTGTTCGCCGGACAGGGAACCCCGGTGTTCGACGACCAGTTTCGCGGCATCTTCGGTAAAGCCGCGGTATTTCGCCACGCCTTCCTTCGAATCCAGGTCGAAGTTGATGCGCACATGAATGCAGCCCTGGCCGAAATGTCCGTACAGGTCGCCGCGATATTCGTACCGGTTCAGCAGTTGCTGGAAATCGCGCAAATAGGCGCCGACTCTGTCCGGTGAAACGGCCGCGTCTTCCCAACCCGGCCATGTTAAGGGTTGCCCGGGCACGTGCGAAGTCGCGCCAAGGCCGGATTTGCGGATCTTCCAAATACTTTCCACCTGGTTTTTGTCTTTGCAAATCCCGACATGGGGCGGGTTGGCGTGCTTGCGAAGTTGCTTGAGCGCACTCTCGGCTTTTTCGAGCGCCTCTCCGCTTGACCAGCCGCCGAATTCGACCAGCAGCCAGCCGTGCCCCTCGGGCAGCAGTTGCAGTTCCTTTTCATGCATGCCTTCGCGACGCATGTCGTCCACCAGGCCCTGATCGATACCTTCCAATGCGGTGGGATTGAACGCCATGATCTCGAGGATATGATCGCCCGCTTCGTAAACGCTGGGATAACCCAACACCATCAACACCCGTTCGGGCGGACTGTCAACGAGCCGCAGCTTTGCACCGAGCACGGTTACGCAAGTGCCTTCCGTGCCGACCAGCGCACGGGCGACGTTGAAACCGTTTTCCGGCAGCAGCTCGTCGAGATTGAATCCCGATACGCGACGGGGGATTTTCGGCATGCGTTCGCGGATCAGTTTCGCATAACGGTCACGCAACTCACGCAGCCCGCGATATATTTCGCCCCGCCGGCCGCCGGCGGCGATGATGGTTTTCAATTCTTCGTCGGACGTGGGGCCGACGTTCATGCGTACGCCGTCGTAGGTGAGCACGTCCATTTCCAACACATTGTCCTCCGTGCGTCCGCCCATAATCGAATGCACGCCGCAGGAGTTATTGCCGATCATGCCGCCGAGAGTGTTATGGTTGTGGGTGGAGGGATCGGGCGCGAAGGTCAGATGATGCTTTTCAGCCTCGTCTCTCAGCCAGTCAAGCACCACGCCCGGTTGCACCTCGGCGGTTTTGCTTTCCGGATCCAGCGATACGATTTTATTCAGGTACTTGGACATGTCCATGACGACCGCGGTGTTGCAGCATTGCCCGGCCAGGCTGGTGCCGCCGCCGCGCGATAGAACGGGAAGTCTGTGGGCATGACAGAGCGCCACGGTGTCGATAACATCCTCGGTTGTAACAGGTATCACCACGCCGATCGGCACCTGCCGGTAATTGGAGCCGTCGGTCGCGTAAAGCGCGCGGCTGCCGGTGTCGAAGCGCACTTCGCCGGCAATCCGTTCGTTCAAGCGGGCGACAAGATCCGATATCGTTGCCGAGTCGAACGATGCCTGCGGCGGGCGTGTGGAATAATGATTAAAGGGCATAACGCTCGGCGTCCTGAGGTTTGAAGTCTAGCCCCAGCCCGGGACGGTTGAGGTCGGGCGCCAGGCAGCCGTTCTTCACCCGCGGCGCGCCGTCGAACAGCGCCTGCTCGATATGGACGTGATCGTGAAAATATTCCAGGTGTTGCTGGGCTCTGACCGCGCAACCGACGTGTACCCCCAGGCTGGGCGCACAATGCGTTGAAACCGGCGTATCGAAGGCGGCGGCCAGCGCGGCGATTTCAAGGTAGCCGGTGATGCCGCCGCAGCGTGTTACATCCGGCATAATGAAATCAACCGACTGCGCTTCGAGCATGCGCCGGAAGTATCGCGGTTCGTAACCGTACTCGCCGGCGGCAATGGCCATGCCGACGGGGCAGCGATCCCGCAGCCACCGCAGGCCTTCCAGGTCGTCTGAGGACACGGGCTCCTCGTACCAGCTGACATCGCTCTCGGCAAACGCATGCGCCATGGCCAGCGCCTGCCGGCGGTGATAAGCGCCGTTGGCGTCGACAAACAAGCGGGTGGACGGCGGCAGGGCCTCGCGCACGCCACGAACGCGCTCCGCATCCTTGTCCGGCTCGCGTCCGACTTTCATTTTCACCATACGCACGCCGGCTTCGGCCCAGGTGTCGAGCTGGGCCTGCAACGTTTCAGGGGCGTAAGAGGTAAATCCGCCGCTGCCGTAAACGGGGATCCGACTGTGCACCTGGCCTAACAGTTTTACCAGCGGCTGCTCAAGCAGCCGTGCTTTTAAATCCCACAACGCGATATCGACGGCCGAGATGGCGGTGGCGGCAATGCCGGGTCGTCCGATGTTACGCACGACCTCGCGCATTTCCCGCCATAACCGGGGAATATCGAAAGGGTCGTTGCCGGAAGTCAGGGGCGCGAGTTTATCCTTTATAAGATGTGCGGCCGAGATATCGCCGTAGGTGTAGCCCAGCCCGGTGATACCCGCGCTGTTGATTTTCACCAGCACCATGACCGTGGTGTCCCACTGCAGGGTGCCGTCCGACTCGGGCATCGCGGTGGGAATTCGGTAAGCGGACGTTTTGACGGACTGGATCGGGGCTTCGGGCATCAGCACGAAAGATCGTTACCGATCAGTCCCTGCGCCCCGGCAGCCACTGCTGCATGGCGTCTTTTGCGGACTGCTTGATCGTCCTGATCGCTTCCGGGTCGCCTTTCCATAGCGCGGACAGGTAATGCTTTGCCTGTTCGTACTTGATATGCGGCGGTAACGGCGGCACCGCCGGATCGGTCAGGAATTCGATCACGACCGGCTTGTTGGCTTTGAGCGCTTTGTCCCAGGCGGCGCCGACCACGTTGGGATTGTCGACACGAATGCCTTTCAGTCCGATCAGTTCGCCGTAGGCCGCATAAGGGAAATCGGGAACATTCTGCGAACCTTCGAACTTGGGATCGCCGCTCATTACCCGCTGCTCCCAGGTTACCTGGTTCAGGTCGCCGTTATTCAACACCGCGACAATCAACCGCGGATCTTTCCAGCGCTCCCAGTACTTGACTGCGGTCACCAGCTCGCTGTTGCCGTTCATCTGCATGGCGCCGTCGCCGACCAGCGCGATCACCGGCCGGTCGGGGTGGGCGAACTTGGCGGCGATCGCATAAGGTACGCCGGGTCCCATGGTGGCGAGTCCTCCGGATAACGATGCTTGCATTCCACGGCGCATTTTCAAATCGCGCGCATACCAGTTGGCGGCCGAGCCGGAATCGGCGGTCAGGATGCAGTGGTCCGGCAGACGCGGAGACAACTCCCAGAACACTCGTTGCGGGTTGATGGGATTGGCCGACACCATGGCGCGTCCTTCCAGCACGTTCCACCAGTGCGTGACGTTCTTCTTGATGTCTTCCTGCCAGCCGCGGTCTTCCTTGTATTGCAATCTCGGCAACAATTCGCGCAGGGTCAGCGCGCTGTCGCCTTCCAGGTTGACTTCCATCGGGTAACGCACGCTCAACCTGCGGCCGTCGATATCGATCTGCACGCCGCGCGCCTGTCCTTCTTTCGGTAAAAATTCGGAATAAGGGAAGTGCGAACCCACCATTAACAGGGTGTCGCAGTTCTCCATCATTTCCCAGCTCGGGTTGGTGCCCAGCAAGCCGATGGCGCCGGTGACGTAAGGCAAGTCGTCGGGTACGGCCGCTTTGCCCAGTAATGCCTTGGCGACGCCGGCTCCCAGTTTTTCCGCTGTTTCGATGACTTCATCGGTGGCATGCAGTGCGCCGGCGCCGACCAGCATGGCGACCTTGCGGCCGGCATTCAACACATCGGCGGCGCGGTCCAGCTGTTCGGGATCGGGAATAATGCGCGATTTGCTGTAACCGATACCACTGTGCACGCTGCCGTGCTTGCGCGGGGGCGTATCGACGGCCGATAACTGTTGCACGTCGTGGGGGATGATAATGCAGGTCACAGTGCGTTGATCTTCGGCAATGCGCAGTGAACGATCGATTGCGTGCCGCATTTGCGCCGGCACGGTGACCATATGCACGTACTCGTGGGCAACGTCCTTGAAGAGCGAAATCAGGTCGACTTCCTGTTGATAATCACCGCCCATCGCCATGCGCGCCTGTTGCCCGACAATCGCCACAACCGGCTGGTGGTCCAGCTTGGCGTCATACAAACCGTTAAGCAAATGAATCGCCCCGGGACCGGATGTCGCCAGACATACGCCGACCTCGCCGGTAAACTTCGCGTGAGCGCAGGCCATGAAAGCCGCCATTTCTTCATGGCGTGTTTGAATAAATTCCACTTTGTCCGAATGGCGATCCAATGCCCCCATGATGCCGTTGATGCCGTCTCCGGGATACCCGTAGATCCGGCTCACGCCCCATTCATGCAGCCGGTTGATCAAAAAATCGCTGACTTGTTCGCTCATAAGCACATTCCTTGATTCTTCGTAGAGTTAGAAAGTCGTGAGTAATCGGAGTAACGCAAGACGTATGCCATTAACAATAGCGCAAGCGGTATGATACCCTGAGGCCAGTATCAATGAAGCAGAAGGCCCGAGAGGGACGGTAAAACCGTGAATAAGAGAGAAACGAGTTTGATTAAAGCGTAAGAAAGAGTACGGAGGATAGATTGCGGCAGTTCAAGTGCATTAATTCTCAATTCCGGGCGGTTTGGTAAGCAGTGGTACAGTAAGAATGTCCTCGGCCATATCAACTATCGGCAGGGTTTGATAGCGCTCACCCAATGCGAATTTGGCATAGCGGTTGTTAAATTTTCTGTAGCGGACAGTAGCGGAAACTGTCAATGGCGTTTTTGCCCAATAAGGGACATCAAATTGATAATTGAGCATGTCTGTCTGACCGGCCGGAATAACATTACGGTAACTTTCGCCGGTCATTCTAAATAAGTCATGTTTCCACACTTGTTTCCCGGTTTTATCGACAGGTATTGCATAGTAAAAATTTGCATTAGGATCAACATTACCTTCTTTGTCAACTTTCCCGCTTTCGAATATTAAGTTGTCGGTTGCGTCCACAACGCGGAATGATACCCATACTTCATTAATGTCTATCGTTCCACCCGGGAAGTCATGACCAACCAGATGGTTGGTGACAGTAATATCGAAACTGGCGCGCTCACCAAGATAAAAGAAGAAAGGTGTTTCGGACCTCGCGCGTATTGCTTCACTGACATAGAGAGCCGATTGCGGTGCGTCCTTACGCCAGGGTCTTTCGATATGAATACGCACGCGATCGGCTTGAAGAAATTCACGGGTCAGGCGCACTTGCTCATGATCGCCCGTTACGGTGGGAATCGCGGTATTTGCGCCCAACCATCTATGCGAGCGCGCCATACCAAGTTCATTTGCTGAAGGATCGTCTGGATTTGCAACCGGAAACATATGACAATCCTGGCAGCGCAAAGTGTCGTGACGTGCGAAACGCTGGTTCGTTTGCCCGGAATAACTGCTCTGTAGCCAGGCTGAATATTCGTCCTGCATTTTAATCCAGCCAACGTCATTAAGCACGGTATCCATAAACTGTACATGACAGGCAGCACATATTTGCGGACTTGCCAGCACAGGCCGGGCCATTATTTTCCGATGTTCTTCCGGGTGAACCCTGATCAGGAAGTTGTGAAGCTTTCGGGCGAAGATATTGCCTGAGTACGCGAACAAGTAACCGCGTTGAGGGTTAAATTCGTAACTACCATTCCCTTTCGGGTGAACGACTCTGCTAATGCCATGACAGGTAAAGCAACCGATGCCTTCGGAATGCGCAATTGTGTCGGGAACGGCGCTATGCTGCCCGCCCTCTTTAATTTGACCGCTCAGGAGGGCGACGGCCGAGTGACAACCTTCGCAGTTACGGACTGCCGCCATTCCCCTGGCTTTAACGGTGAGATTAATGTTGGTTGCGTATGCAGGGTCTGAAGCGGCCTGGCTGTGGATCGATGCCCGCCATTCCTTGAAAATCTGTTCATGGCAGCTTCCGCATTGCGGCGAGCCTGCAATTTGTTCCTGTCTGACAAATTGATTGTTGACAGTGGCGGTTTCGCTCGGGAAAAAGGGATTCGGGCCGAATGGGTAATCGTAGTCCGCGATTTCAACGGGCCGGTCAAAATAAGTTGTCATCTTTCCGCTGAAGATCAGTGCCAGCAATATCACGGTCAGCAGTCCGAGCGATAAACCGGCTTGTTTGATATTTTTCGATAAAAGAGAAGGGTGGCGATGGAAGTTGGCTGTGCCGGCCTGTTTGTTGTACATGTAACGGTGTGCGACGATATGCGCGGCGATGAGGGCCAGGCAGGCGTAGGCGGTATAAATATGCCAGCGAAATATCCAACGGGTTGTTTCCGTTTGACCGAATATAACGATAAAAATACCGGTCCCGGCCAGGCCGGCCATGATCAGGAAAGCGAACCAGCCGGAGATAATGGTGCCGACCCGCCGCACACCAAGTGTACGTTTTATATGAAAAAACGTGTAAAG
>DASVCP010000006.1:0-4124 GCA_036381555.1 Gammaproteobacteria bacterium | reverse complement strand
GTTCAGCTTCACGCCGGACGTCATCTCCCGGGCATTGGAGCATAAGGTTCCCCGCCTGGAAAAACGCATCCATGCCATGCGCGAGTTGCAGCAACAGGGCTGGCGAGTCGGCCTGCGCTTCGACCCGCTGATTTACTGCGAGGACTACCCGACCCACTACCGGCAACTTTTCAAGCAGGTGTTCCAGGCCCTCGACCCGCAAGCGATTCACTCCATCAGCTTCGGCCCCTTCCGCCTGCCCAAGCCGTTCCAGCAGAACATCGTCCGCCTCTACCCGGACGAAGCCCTGTTCGCCGGCCGCTTCGAGGAACACAACGGCATGGTGTCCTATCCGCGAAATATCGAAACCGAAATGAGCGAATTCTGCCGAACCGAAATCCTGCAATACGTCCCTGAGGAAAAACTGTTTCCCTGTTCTATATAAAAACAAAAAACGTTTAACCACGGAGAACACCGAGAACATGTAAATAAAAAGACAAAAAAATATTTAACCACGGAGAACACGGAGGACACTGAGTTAAAAAAACATTTTTTGTTAGGATTAGTAGTGAATTTACAAATCACTAAAGCATTAAAAAATACGCATACTTAAATCCCTAAAAAACGCTGATAAAGTATTAAATAACATGCTATTCTAATTTGGTCTTTTTTTATTTTTAATCTCTCTGTGCTCTCCGTGTCCTCCGTGGTTAAATAGCTTTTATATGAATAGTCTCAAAGGCAAATTTCTTGTTACCGGCACCAGCTCGGGGATTGGCAGAGCCATTGCCGAAGCATTGTTGAACGCCGGACACGCGGTTGTCGGTGTCGCCCGGCGGGCTGATGAGGTGACCGGCTTTGAATATTACCATCCAGCGCCGCTGGACCTCGCCGACCTTGAAAAGCTGCCGCAGGCGCTGGAGGCGTTGATGAAAACCCACGCCGATCTGAACGGCGCGGTGTTCTGCGCCGGCGCGGGACGGTTCGGGTCGCTGGAGGAATTCTCCTATGCCCAGATCCAGGCGCTGATCGACCTCAACCTCACCGCCCAGGTGTTCCTGGCCCGCGCCGTGTTGCCGGTCCTCAAGCGCCACGGGCGCGGCGACCTGATTTTCATCGGCTCCGAAGCCGCGCTGGCCGGCGGCAAGCGCGGCGCGATCTACTCCGCCACCAAGTTCGCCCTGCGCGGCCTCGCCCAGGCGCTGCGCCAGGAATGCGCCGCGCGCAACGTCCGCGTCTGCATCGTCAACCCGGGCATGGTCAAAACCAGGTTCTTCGACGAACTGGATTTCACCCACGGTGACGAGCCGGAAAACTACATCATTCCATCCGACGTCGCCGCCGCCGTGCTCGACGTTCTCGAAATGCGCGGCGAAACCGTGATCGATGAAATCAACCTGTCGCCGTTGAAGAAGGTGATACAGCCGAAAAAGTAACTCTGATAAAAATCAGTGCACAAAAAGCAGTCTCGAATGAATTGAAAACGGCTTAAAAAGCCGATATTCTTTGTGCTGGGCTGAAACACGGAGAATAAGAAATGCGCTACCTGCTCGCCGCTTCAATACTCACCACGCATATAATATCACTGACATTGCCTGCGCACGCTGCCATTTACAAGTGCAAGGATGAAAGCGGCAAAATCGCTTACCAGGCAGATCCCTGCCCTGAAAACAACGCAGCTGAGGAAATGCAGATCGAACATGCTCCTTCACCGATCACTCCAAACGATCCCCCAACTGACGAATCAACGCCCCTAAACCATCCGCAATATAACGACCACAGACAAAGTCTGTCCGAGGACAGGAAACTCGCGGAAAAACGTCAAGCCTGCGAACGAATTGAAAATGAGTACAAACGAGCAAAGCGGCAATACGAAGTACAGAAACAGCAGAAAGCAGCCATGGAAAAACAGATAGTGGAAGATTGCAAACGCCGCCGCGAAACTTACTGCAACCAATCCGCCAGTGAGATTCTAAGACAAAACCAGTCACGCGATAGCAGGAAAATGCTGAATGAATCCGACAAAGTCCGCCGTAACTATTATCGCTCTCAAAAAAATGCCCGGCAGCCTGATCTGTCGGTCATGCGGAATCCCGACCAGCATTACCGCTCTGAAATGAAACGCCTTGGCTGCGACAAAATATGACGCCGCCGAACCGCGCGGCGGTGAGAGAGGCAAAAAATCATGATGGGACTACGCATACCGAAAGCGCACAAGGCCATCCTCGAAGCCAGGGTTCGAGAACATACCCGCGATGTCGATTTGCGATACATCATCATCGGTTTCGGTCTGGTCACCTTTATTCTTTTTATGATCATCTCGGAGAAGTTCATATCTTTCGAATATCCCGACGAAGAATTTCTATTGCTATCGGTAACTGAACAACTGCTAATAGCAACACATGCGGCTACGTTGCCACTGATCGTCTACCTGTATCTGTTGGCGAAGCTTTGCCGCCCCTATCCAAGAGGAGCCCGTTGGGCTATTTTTTATTCGGGCATGATTGCCTCAGCGAACCATTTATTTTTGGTTTTCTTCTTTCCAGCAATGATAGTGGCGGAACTGCTCATGATCCTTTATTTCTCGACGGTATCGTTCGTTTCAGTACGGCAAATCTACAAATACCATCGCAACCCTCAAGGTTCTGCAAAGGAAAATCACGAATAGCTACTTGGGCGAACGGCCGGAAAAGGTTATTATTTTGACAAGCGCAACCCGGAGGAACCCATGAAACGTCCGCACCCGGCCGTCGGCCTGATCATCGTCGCCATCCTCCTCTACACCGGCGTTTACATGAATACCGGCTTCCCGAATCCGGTCTACAATTAACAAAGAAAAGGAATTAGAGTGGAAACCTTCTACCTAATAAGACCTCGGAAATCGTGGATTTTTGGCAGGAATATTTAAGAAACAACATGTTAAGCGAATTATTTCGACAAAGTCTTCCAAAATCGGGAGGAATCCCCCTAATACAGAAACAGTGGAATGATTCCACTGTTTCATACTGTTAGTTGTACACGAACGATGAACCTATCAAATAAAGTGAAGTTCGCCATCTCGGCCCTGTTTGATGAATGTGAAGCGAAAGAGGTAGAGCGGCTTCTCATAGAGCAATGTTCTAATAATGTTCCGGGCTGCAGTGATTGGTCGAAAGAGAGTTTAGAAAGAGTTTGGTTGTCAGTGCTCAAAATCAGTAATGGCAGCATTGAAAAACTCCATGGTGCAATTTCACAAGCAAATACCGACTACCGAGACTTATTTATGTCGGCTGGTTTTGGCTACGATGCGGAGGCACATAAAAATTGGCAGCCTTAGCCACAAACAGTGAAACCACTAACAAGTGGCCAAAATTGGCATCGGCGCTAAGGCGCCCCCGCAATTTAGCCAGTCGTTAACCGGAGTTCATAAACATGGAATTCAAGTTTCTCATCTTCATCTTCTTTGCTGTCGTTGTATGGCTGTTCGCTCGCTGGCGCTCATCACGGCCGGAGTTTCCGCCCCTCGCCACGTCTCCGGATGATCCGTTGATGGTTGAGGCGCTGGCAAAAGCCAAAGGCTCACTGGATGAATTCAAGCGTTTACTAAAAGAGCCGAAACAGGACGCTTTGATAAAAATTCGGTTTGTCAGCAGTTCAAACGAGGTTGAGCATCTTTGGGCTGAAGTTCTGGAGGTGCTCGGCGAGAACGAACTGGGTGTCCGTCTTATTACTCCACCTGTAACGCACTCCGGCCAACTGGACCGGCTGTGGAAATGCTCCTATGAGGACATCGAGGACTGGCAGGTGCGCGATTCAAATGGCGGCGTCCACGGCGGCTTCTCTCAAAGAGCCATGTTTGCCATCGCACGACGGGATGGCGTTAAATTACCGAAGAAACTCCTGGAACAAGAAAAGGAGTACGACTGACAAACGCTCCAGCCGGCGTCAGGCCGTTTGTTTCAATACGGCAAATCCATAAGTATCACCAGGGGTAAGGCCAACGCTCTTCCGGCTTTCACTATCGATTGAATCCTGCACACACCCCGGATTGACACCCCGCCCAAAAAGACGATCATGTTGATTTCCGCGACTTGAAGTGTGCAACAGCGCACAGGGAAATCATGAAAAACCGCGTTATACCACGACCCATCCGCATCAGTGGTGTG
>DASVCP010000005.1:0-3167 GCA_036381555.1 Gammaproteobacteria bacterium | reverse complement strand
ATGCGAGGAGCGGCGGAGGCGTGTTCAAGCGGGTTATGCATGCGGTCGTGGTTAACAAGCAGGGCAAGGCTCTGAGCTTCAGAAAAGCTTTGTGGCGCAATTTGCTTAAACTGCTTTTGCTGCCATTTGCCCCGTTGAGTTTTTATGCGCTGTCAAAGGATTTTCGTCGTCAGGCGTTGCATGACAAGCTCAGCGGCAGTTTTGTGATGTGGACGCCCGATGTCATTGCCGCCAGTGAACCGGAATCTTCCTACCAGGTGGATATCAAATCCTGAACCGCTTTTACCAATCGTCACGGTAGGTGTGTCTTCGGGCCTGTAAACATGGTGCCCCGAACACGATTCGAACGTGTGACCTTCCCCTTAGGAGGGGGACGCTCTATCCAGCTGAGCTACCGGGGCATGAAGGGCCTGTTCAGGTCGAAAGTATATCGGTTAGTTGACGGCATGACAAAATCTGGCACTATGGGAATTCACGGCGGGAAGGGCTATTTTCGGCTGAGCGGATGGGCTACCGGTATTTCGTGAGTACCAAAGGTGATTATTATGAAAAGCAAAGTTTTGTTATTAGGCTTGGCGGTTGTGATATTGACGACCGGCTGCAGTGACAGTGATGGCGGTGACAGTAACCTGTTCACCACCGAATGCCTTCAGGGAACCGGGAAACAGGAAGTGTTTGACATCATGCGTGACTGGTATTTCTGGAATGACGAAACCGAGCAGGCGGACAAGTACATGGGAAGTGCCGGCGATTTTTCCAATGTAGACGAATTGCTGGATTTCCTGCGCTACCGGCCAACTGAGTTTGACAGAGGCTTTACCTTCGTTACAACCCCAGAGGAAGAGAGCATTTTCTTTGAAGAAGGCAAATCTATCGGATTCGGTTTTGGTCTGACGCGAATCGGTAATACGCATGAAATCAGGGTTACCCAGATTTTCGCCGGCAGTCCCGCCGAAATCGCCGGGATCGAGAGGGGCTACAGGTTGACGGCGATTAACGGCCGCTCGATACAATTCATCGATTTCAACGAAGGTATCAATGAGGCGCTGGGACCGGCCGAGGTCGGTGATACGCGCACATTGAGTTTTCAGGACAGGGAGGGGACTCCGCTTCCGGATGTGGAACTGTCAAAAGCCGTTCACGATCTGGATCCCGTGGCGGAAGTCAAAGTTATCGACAACGCCGGTGTTAAAGTCGGCTATATTTTTTTCCGCACCTTTATTAGCACGGCGGTCGGTGAATTGCGGACGGCCATGGCGCAATTCCAGGACGAGCAGGTACGAAATCTGGTAATCGATTTGCGCTACAACGGTGGCGGCCTGGTGAGCGTGGCGGAGGTACTGGGAAGCCTGTTATCCGCTGGAAACGTCGGCAGTATTTTCTTTATCCAGGAGTTCAACAGCGACCACATGGGTCTAAATCAAGCGGGCATTTTTCATAGCGAGTCGAGCGCGCTGGACCTGGACAAAATCGTTTTTATTACCTCCGGGGGTACGGCCTCGGCCAGCGAGTTGCTGATCAACGGATTGGAGCCTTATTTCCAGGATGAAGATATAGCCATTGTCGGCACCCCGAGCTACGGCAAGCCGGTGGGTCAGAGCGGTTTTGATTTCTGCGGGGGCCAACAGCGATTGCGTGCGGTCACTTTTAAGACGGTGAATGTCATGGGCGAGGGCGACTATTTCACCGGATTGCCCGTAGACTGCCCGGCGACCGATGATTTGCAGGCACTGCTTGGCGATGAAGGCGAAGCGTCGTTGTCGACTGCGTTGCAGTACCTGCGTGACGGTTCCTGTACGGGAGGCGTGGCCACGGCCCAGTCGCTCGAAAGCGGTGCGGGCGGGAAATTGGCGGCCAAACCCATTCTTTCCGGCCCTAAAATATGGCACCACTATGCGGGAGCGTTTTAATGCGGAGTTGTCCGTTCTTCGTTGCGCGCTGTTCGAGAGGACGCGCGAACAACGAGTAACGCGCAACGCAACACAGTGATCTGAACAACATGAGGTACGCGATGCGAAAGATTGGTAGTGTTTTGGCGTTTTTGCTGTTGCCCTTCGCTTGTTCGGCAGGAGAAAACGAGCAGTTATTCGATGTGTTCAGTATTCAGGCGCAGGCCCAGGCCGAGGTGGACAATGATGAGATGCAGGTTATTCTCGCCGCGGAACATCAGAATCGGAACCCGGTACAGTTGGCGGATTCGATTAATCGTGATATGCAATGGGCCCTGAATCAGGTAAAGAAGGCGCCGGTATTGCAGGCGCGGACATTATCATACGCCAGTTTTCCGGTGTATGAGGAGCAAAAAATCGTCGCATGGCAGGCGGTACAGCAACTTGAACTCAAAAGCACCGATGTTTCCGCGCTGAATGACATGGTGGGCAAGCTGCAAACCCGATTGCAGGTCAAGCACATGAGCTTCCGGCCGACGCCTGCCACCCGCAAAGCCGCCGAGAACAAACTGATCGATCAGGCGCTCGACGCTTTTAAGGCGCGGGCGGAACTTGTTCGCAAGAACATGAATGCCAAGGGATACAGAGTCGTCCAGGTCGATATCCATGCCGGCGATCAGTTTCAGCCGATCCCGCTTGTCGAACGCGCCGATATGGCCATGTTTTCAAAAGCCAGGGTCGCTGCGCCCGCCGTGGAGGCGGGCACCAGCACCGCGACGGTGACCGTTAACGGCAGCATACAATTGCAACGCTGACAGAAACCTTCATCCCAAATTATGCCGAGTGTGCAGAGAAATGGGAAAACCTGAATAGAAGAATAAAAGTATGTAAAGTACTGGGTATGTCTCCCCGATACTTTAATACTTCAATACTTTTATACTTCGCTTTAACCTGATGCCGTTAAAAAAATCCAAGCGCAAAAAGAAGACCTCGAAAACCGGTAAGCGCCCGATTGTTCGCGCTTCCGCCGGGCTTACATGGCTGCGCCGTCGCGAATTTCGACTCGGGGTGCTTGCCGCCTGCATCGTCTCGCTGCTGGCGGCGATTTTTTATACGGTTTATCTCGATGTGTTGATTCGTTCGCAGTTCGAAGGCAAGCGCTGGGCGTTGCCGGCGAGAGTCTACGCGCGGCCCATGGAATTGTATGCAGGCGAGGATTTGACCAAAACGGATCTGCTGGCGGAGTTGCGATTTCTGAATTACCGCGAAGGCAGGGAT
>DASVCP010000004.1:0-14296 GCA_036381555.1 Gammaproteobacteria bacterium | reverse complement strand
GAGCCCAGCAACGAAACCTGCTGGCCGATCAAATCTCCGGTTGTGGACATGTTTCCCGCGGGGCCTTCGGAGCTTATCCGCGCGTTTTTGTAACTCACAAGGTGATCGCCGTAATAATTCCAGCCGCCTTCGGTGTAATATGGAGTGTCCTTCTGCCCGGGTTTGTCGGAAGGAATCGAGCCGGGCGTTCTCATCCAGGCAATCAGTTCCTCGTCGATCATGTCGCCGGCTATTCTTGCATTGACCAGGTCCAGAATATCCTTTCCGCCGGGACTGTCGGTGTTGTTGGCCACGCAGACATTCGTTTGAATGCCACCCCAGAAATTGATGCGTGTTCCGCTTAAAATTCCCATGCGCGTTCTCCTTATTTTTTCGACGGTTTGCCGGCAACGTCTTTCAGGTGTTTTTCGATGAATGCGGCGTCGTAACTGCCCGCCTGCTTGATTTCGGAACCCGAATGGCAGGTGCTGCAACTGCTTGGAGCCTGCGCGTGCAAAAACAGAAACGAGAAATCCGATTTCTTGCCCGGCTTCACCACGGCGGTCGAATGACAGTCCATACAACTGCTGGTCGGCTGGATGTAACTCTCCATCGTGACATTGGCCGCCACTCCCGGCGTCGGCGTACCCGCGGGATTGCCGGGATCATTCGGGTCGGCCGGCCGCTGCGTGGTAATCAACTGGTAGTATTGTAAAAAGGTGTTCTGTAACTGCGCCTGTGCCGCGTTGTTGACCGACGCCGTGCTGTCGGCGATCGCCGTTACCCGCGTCAGCGGGTTCGGCGTTTGGAACGTGGTACCGGGAACGGGCACGCAGGGTGTCGCATGATTCAGGCACGGCGACTGGTTAACTTTGCCGGCGGGCGCCGAGGGATCGTAATAGGAGGAAAAAACACCCGGCGCGCTCGTCACGTTGTCAACCTGCTCGAACGTCGCCCAGACCCATTGCGGAAACCCCTTGGCCTTGGTGATGATGTGCAGACCCACCAGTCCAAGCGTGACATCGGCGGTACCGTTTTTATTCCCCTGGCTGTCGAAGGTGGCGACCGTTGCAGGTATCGTCAGGTAACGGCTTGTGTCATCACCCGCTTCGAGAATGCGCCAGCCGGCTTTTACTTCGGTGGCGAAATCCGGAAAGTCGATCAAGGCGAAACTTTGGGCGGTGTTCTTGTTATACAAACCGTTGTCGACGATATAGTCATACGAAATTTGATTCGCGGCAATCTGATAATACGTCGGGTTGTCGCGCTGATCGATCAACCAGCCGCCGACCGGCTGATTGACAGTGGCCTGTACTTCGGAGGCCACCTTTGATATTTCATCGATCACCGTACTCCCGGCGTTGTAGCCGGAATCCCAGGGGCCGGGGTTTTGCGCATTAGGCAGAAATATTTCATCGACCAGCTTATAACTTCTCCAGACCGTATCGGCGGTCGAACCCAGCGGCCGGCTGCAGTCGGGCTCTCCCCGCTGCGAACCGGCGGGCCGGTTCAGCGCGGTGAACATGCGCCAGCCGTATTTATCGAACTCGGTTTTTGGCGCGGAAGCGGCGGGCACATCGGTGGGAAATTGACAACTGACGTACTCGGAACCGGCTTGCGCCGCCGCGACTACTTCCTCTGACGGCGAAACACCGGAGATGCCACAGCTCGTCAGCGCCATCGGGAGCAGCGAGACAACCGACCATTTCCAGATCGATGCAACCGTATTTTCCACAAGCCGCTTTCCTAACCAAAATTCACTCATCACTCATTCTCTCCATGTTTTACAAGTTGCAGGTTGCCGCCATTCCGCATTGAATTTTCTTTTATCAAAGAGTTAAAAACGTGCCAAGACAGTCTGCGGAAAGCAATTTTCCCCGGGGAGCATTTCAATGCGTATTGATGTGTTAATGCGATTTTAAAGCCTGTCTCAAAATATCCGATTCCGCTCAAGCTCATCGCTTACATGCATGAGCGCACTCGCCGCATTTTACTCAACCGCCGTTTCTCTCGCATGACTTCGCCAGGCGCACACGGCACTCGCAACTTTCTGAGATGGATTTAAAAAGGCTTGCTTTTTGTTTTTTTATTTTACGATCTGAACTCCCTATGCTTTTGTTGTTCTCCAAACGCCGCGCCTGGACGGCTCAAAAACAAGGAAGAAGCCCACGAAAACGAATGTATCCGGTTCCCCCTCCTGACCGGCGTCATTATAAGCAGCAATCGGTTGAAAAGCACCATAAAATGTTTGGCAGCGTCGAGGTCCGGGGGGCGAACAACGAGCGTCATAAAAAAAGCCGAACACCCTTCGGTAAAGGCTTCGCATTTGAAACTGAACCATATGTTCACCGTCAGAGCCATATATTCGACTTTGAGGGTCCGGATTCGGGAAAGGAACATTCCCAATGGGGGATGCTTAACTTGCGCGTGCATGCGCATAACGTATACATTCCGCTTTCGAGTTACATACACGTGCCTGATCCGATTCTGCATGAATAACCTGAGTATCCCACCCAACCGGCCTGCGCTGGTCGTCGGCGCTGGCGCATCCGCCGGCGGCCTCGATGCGTTCAAACGGCTTCTGTCGGCGCTGCCGGACAGTACAGGCATGGCTTTCCTGCTGGTTCAGCATTTTGATTCCAAGCATAAAAGCCGGCTGGCCGAATTGCTTGCGCCCTATACGGGGATGTCCATCCAGGACGCCGATCATGGTATGGAACTCACATCAGATACGGTCTACATCATCCGACCTGACACAGCGCTGGCGGTACACCGTGGAAAAATCGAACTCTCGGTGCCCACTCTGCAACGGGGTGTCCGATTGCCGGTGGATCACCTGTTCCGCTCGCTGGCGCGCGAATACGAGGCCCGTTCGGTCGGCATCGTCCTTTCCGGTGCCGGCAGCGACGGCAGCATGGGCATACGCGACATCAAGAGCGCCGGCGGGCTTGTCATTGCCCAGGACCCGGCAACCAGCGGCCAACCGAGCATGCCGCAAAGCGCCATCAACTCGGGCATGGTCGACCTCGTGCTCGAAATACAGGAAATACCGCAGGCGCTCGAGCGGTTCGCCAATCTGCCGCCAAATACGCTGGCCGAGCCGGAGGAGCGCGAACAGGCCGAGGCGCCACCCGAACGGACGTTAAAGCTCAGCGACTGGGAAACAGGACAACTGGCGGCCTTACTGGATGCACAGGTGAACTTCGACCTGCGCGTGTACAAACAAACCACCGTCGAGCGGCGCGTACTTCGCCGCATGGCGCTGTCCGGGTTCGACAAGCCCGAAACTTACTTTGACTATCTGCGCGAGCATTCGACGGAACAGCATACACTGGTACGCGATCTTCTCATCAGTGTCACCGACTTCTTTCGTGACCCGGATGCGTTCCGGGCATTGCGGGAAATGGTGATCGAGCCGCTCGTTGCCCAGACGGATACGAACGATTCGCTCAGAGTCTGGGTGCCCGGCTGCGCCACGGGCGAGGAAGCCTACTCCATCGGCATGGAGTTCCTTGACACTATCAATACTCATAATAAGCAGCTGCATTTGCAAATCTTTGCGACTGATATCGACCAGGACGCAATCGCGTTCGCCCGCGCAGCCGTCTACCCTCTGTCAATCGCCGAGCATATCCCCGAACAGCGGCTGCAAACCTATTTCAAGCCGGTGGAAGACAAAGGTTACCGGGTACGCAGCCCGTTGCGCGACGTCGTGACATTCGCGGCGCATGATCTCACAAAGGATCCTCCTTTTTCGCGCATGAATCTGGTGAGCTGCCGCAACGTGCTCATTTATCTCAATTCCGAGGCGCAAAAGCACGTGCTCAAAGTCCTGCACTTTGCCCTCGATCCCGACGGTTACCTGTTTCTGAGCACGTCGGAGTCAACCGGCGTACAGCGTGAGTTGTTCTCGACTCTTTCAAAAAGTCATCGCGTTTACCGAAAAATCGGCGCATCCTGCCCCTTCGCCGTGTCACGCTCGCGAAACAAGCCGTTGCCTGAACGGACGACCGCGGCTTTACCGAGAAACAACGCACCCGAACGGCGGATGCCGGCTGGCGCCGATCTGGCGCGGCGCGCGGTACTCGAAGCGATCGTCCCGCCGACCATCGTGGTTTCGGAAGACGGCCTGGTGCTGTTCATCCACGGCGAACTCGAGCCTTATCTACGAATCCCGCAGGGCGATAACCCCCGGCTGGAACTCGGCGCGATGTTACGCCCGGAAATCGCCACCCGGACACGCGGTGTACTCTATAAATGCCGCCGAAATAAAGCGCCCGTGAGCGCGCAGTCCGGCGCCGGTTCAAACCAGATCCGCATCTCCGCCCGTCCCGCTCCCACGCTCGGCGCCGAAGTGGTGATTCTCTCCTTCGAAAGTCTTCCGCAAGAGGGGAGAACCGAGACGGTTCAGGAACGCCCGGAGCCCGCCGGCCAGGAAAGCATCATCGAGCAGTTGGAAAAGGAGCTCACGGCGACGCGGGAAGACCTGCGCAGTACCGTCGAAGAACTCGAACGATTCAACGAAGAGCTGCGCATCGCCAACGAAGAATCGATGTCGATGAACGAGGAGTTGCAATCGGCCAACGAAGAGCTTGAGGCGACCTCCGAAGAGCTGCGATCCCTGAACGAGGAACTGACCACCGTTAACGCGCAATTACGGGAGAAAGTCGATCAACTCGAACAGGCTCACGACGATTTACATAATTTCTTTGCCAGCACCAAGATCGCGACGGTCTTTCTGGATGAACGCCTGTGCATCAAGCGTTTCACCCCGGCCTCCCGGGAACTGCTTGGTGTCGATGAAGCCGATACCGGCCGTTATATCGGCGACATTGCCCGCGAACTGCTGCAAAACGGCCTCGAACGCGAAACCAAAACCGTCCTCGATCATCTCTCGACGCTTACGCGTGAGTTGAGCACGGGCGATGGCCGCTGGATTTCCCGTCAGGTGTTGCCGTACCGGACCGAACACCGGCGGATCGAAGGTGTGGTCGTGACCTTCGTCGACATCACCGACCTGAAATCTGCAACTGAAAGACTGAGCCTGCGCGAACGCCAGCAGAGCGTGATCGCCCGCATCGGCCTGCATGCGTTGCGTGAAAGCAATCTGCAAGGCTTCATGGAACAGGTGGTTCGTGACGTGCAGCAAACGCTGAATACCGATTTCTGCAAACTCCTCGAACTGCAACCGGGCGGGCAGAAGCTCCTGCTCCGCGCGGGGGTGGGTTGGCGGCCCGGGCTGGTCGGCTCCACCTATTTGCGGGCGGGTCATGATTCCCAGTCGGGTTATACCCTGCAGTCGGCCGGTCCGGTGATTGTCGACGATCTTGCCACCGAGAAGCGTTTCTCCGGCCCGCCGCTGTTGGTCGAGCATGGCGTGGTCAGCGGCGTAACCTGCGTCATCGGCGATACCGAGCATCCGTATGGCGCGATTGGCGCGCATACCCGGTATCGCCGCACCTTCACCCAGGAGGACGCCAACTTTTTGCAGGCCGTCGCCAGCGTTATCGGCTCGGCCATCAACCGCCATCAGACACGTATGCGTCTGGCGGTCGAACTCGGCGTTGTCCAGGTTATCGCCGAGGCCACCGAGCTGCATGACACCCTGCCGCAAGTGCTTGAGAACATGACCACCAGCCTGTCCGGATCGGTCGGCGAGTTATGGTGGCTGGACGACGACAGGCAGCAGTTTGTCCGACGGCTTTTTTATGTAAGCCCCTCCATGAACAAGGGCCTGGTCGAAGAACAGTTGGAGCGCTCATCCTTTGCGGTCGACGACGGCCTCGCCGGGCGCGTATACAAGGAAGGCCACGCACAATGGTGCTCTGATCTCGGCGATCCTGAGATTTTCATGCGGCATAACGCGGCAAAATTGTTGGGGCTGGTCTCCGGATTCGGGCTGCCGGTCTGCGCCGGCAACGAAGTGCTTGGCGTCATCTCGGTGTTTTCCACCGAACGCGTGCTTGCCGACCATGTCTTTTTGCGGAGCCTGGATGTCATCGGCAGCACCGTGGGCGATTTCATCCGGCGTATGGAATCCGACAAACGCACCCGGCTGAGCGAAGCCCGCAAGGCAGCCATGGTCAACACCTCGCTAGACAGCATCGTTACGATTGACAGCCGCGGTGACGTAATTGAGTTCAACCAGGCGGCGCAAACGTTGTTCGGCTACCCCGAAGAGGAAGCCATGGGCGAAGAAATGGCCTCGTTGATTGTCCCGGAGCGGTTCCGCCGGGCACACCGGGAAGGACTGGCGCGAATTATCGCCGGCGACGCACCCCGCATGCTGGGCCGCAGGATCGAAATGCCCGCGGTGCGCAAGGACGGCTCGGAACTCATTGTCGAATTGGCGATTACGCGCATCGGTGACGATGCCGCGCCTCTATTTACCAGTTTCATCCGCGACGTCACCGAACGCAAGCGCATGGAAAACGCGCTGCTCGAAGCCGACAGGCAAAAGGACGAGTTTCTCGCCATGCTCGGCCACGAGCTGCGCAATCCCCTGGCCGCCATACGCACCGCCGCCGAACTGCTCAAACTGACCGCCGGCCAGGACCCGGGTATCTCCAAAACCCAGGCCATAATCGAGCGTCAGAGTACCCATATGGCCAAGCTGCTCGACGGTATCCTCGACGTCTCGCGGATCATTCGCGGCAAGATTAACATCGAGCCCAGGACTGTTGATCTCGCCGCCGTTTGCCGCGACGTGGTCTCGGACGTAACGCAGAGCAGCGTGGGTACGCGCCGACTCGATATTCGAACCGACATCCCCGCCGAACCGGTCTGGATCGAGGCCGATCCCGTGCGGCTTGCACAGATCATCGACAACCTGCTGACAAATGCGATCAAGTACACCAACGACGACGGTCGGATTACGGTCGGCGTGCAACGCGAAAGCGGCGCGGCGGCGCTAAAAGTCAGCGATACCGGTGTGGGCATCGAACCGGAACTTCTGCCGCATATCTTCGAAGTGTTCCGCCAATCCAAGCAGAATCTCGACCGTTCTCACGGCGGCCTGGGACTCGGGCTGGCCCTGGTCAAAACGCTGACCGAAATGCACGGCGGCAGTGTCGAAGCCAGAAGTGCCGGCAAGAACAAAGGCGCCGAGTTCATCGTCCGGTTGCCGGCCTCACAAAGAATTCCTGCGAAAAAGGCGGACAGTTCCAGCGAGCAACCCTCCGCTTTGAGAATACTGCTTATCGAGGACAACGAGGACTCAGCCGAGATGCTCCGGGAGGTGCTCGAGCTCTCGGGGCATGAAGTGATGCTGGCGACCCGCGCGCAACAGGGCATCGACATGGCGCAACGGCGCAAAGCCGACATCGTCCTCTGCGACATCGGCCTCCCCGACGGAATGTCGGGGTTCGACGTTGCCAGGGCATTGCGCGATAACCCGCGGACCCTCGATCTTAGCCTGGTCGCGCTAACCGGTTACGGACGGGAAGAAGACAAGTTGCGTTGCATCGAGGCGGGTTTCGATGCACATCTTTCCAAGCCCATCGACTTTGCCAACATTTCCCGCGTGCTGGAAGAGTTGCGACACGGTTCCGGAAAGAGCTTGTATAAATCAGGGCGGACATAACGCAAGGAAAGTTTTCCACGGCGCCCTGGCGCCGGCATCGCTTTCATCACATTCATCCCTTCACCATCCGCGTACCGGTCAGCCGCTTGCGCCGCCGTCAATTGCCAAATTTATTTTGATAGTTAAATAGCTTAGAATGTCGTTTTGAAATATCAGAGCTCAAGTTTTTCAGCGGACCCAAAATCGCGTGGCAAATACACCAGCCATAACCAACCCCGCCAACTATGGTTTGGTTACCCGGCGATCACCCCGTTTACGGCTGAAGGACTCCAAGCATGGCTGACGGAATGACAGTCGCCACGCCATTTATGTGGGCGATCTTCGCCGCGTTCGTTCTGGTCGCACTAGCCCTCGACTTCTTCGCCCTGAACCGCCAGGGCGCCCACAAAGTTTCGATGAAGGAAGCGGCGATCTGGTCATTGATATGGGTGACGGTATCGTTCGTGTTCGTTGGGCTATTGTGGTGCTACCTCGGCGGTTGGAGTGATGACGTGAGCGCGCGCGGCACGGCGAACGCCAAGGCGCTGGAATTCATTACCGGTTATCTGATAGAAAAGGCGCTGGCGGTGGATAATATCTTTGTATTCCTGCTGTTGTTCACCTATTTTGCGGTGCCGCTGGAATTTCAAAAGCGCGCGCTGATGATCGGCATACTCGGCGCATTGCTGCTGCGTGCGGTGATGATCCTGATCGGCGCATGGCTGATCGCGCGCTTTCATTGGGTGCTGTACCTGTTCGGCGCGTTCCTGGTATTCAGCGGCGTCAAAATGTGGTGGGCGATCGGCCAGGAGCCGGACCTGGAATCCAATCCGGCCCTGCGTTGGATCCGGCGGCATATGAGGATTGCGCCAGATTTCGACCGGGAAAAGTTCTTTACCGTGATTGACGGCAAAAAGCTCGCCACGCCGATGTTTATTGTGATCATCCTGATCGGTATCGTTGACGTGGTGTTCGCGATGGATTCGATTCCGGCTATTTTCGCTATCACGCTCGATCCGTTCATCGTGCTCACCTCGAACGTGTTCGCCATCCTCGGCTTGCGCGCCATGTATTTCCTGCTCGCCGGCATGCACGAGCGCTTTCACTTGCTGTCTTACGGGCTCGCCGTCGTACTCGTGCTGATCGGCTCCAAGATGCTGTTGATGGACATCTTCAAGATTCCCGTCGGGTGGTCGCTGGCCGCCACCGTTACGATCCTGGTCACGGCCATGATACTGTCGTTCTACATACCGCCAAAAGACTATACCGGCAGTGCCTATCCGTTTCAGGCCAAACAACCCCGGCAAAAAGACGAGGCGTAAAGAGAGCGCAAGCCGCCGGTTCGGCGCCCTCGTCGTGCCGGGTCAATAGTCACTTTTTACCACGCCCCGCTGCTCCGACGCCAAACGTTTCATTTCTTTACGTCTATCCAGGATATCATTGAACGTGGCGAACGCCTCTTCGCGGTTATCGAACTCAAACATTTGATTGATGGTGCAAGTGTCGCCTCTTGTCGACAGGGAATCCATGGTCTGCCCGCAAACTTCGCCGAAATCGCCTCTGAACAAAGTACGCACCGAAGTCTGCAAATCGGTACAGCCGGGCAAAACAGTAGCCAGATAATATTCGGTCCGGCCGTCGATGCTGACCACGTCGTTCTCCAATACGCCGTAGCCCCGAATGTCGCTCAACCTGACACAGGCACGCCCGTTTTGTCCCGTGCTTTCACGCAGCATTTCGCTCATGCCGGGCACATCAGGACCCGTGGCGCACGACGACAGAACGAAAGTCAATGCCGTACATCCTAAAACCTTGAATACTTTCATAATCGTTCCTCCGCAGATCGGCTTAAGCCCCAATTCCGCCAGCACATCTGTTCATGCGAACGGTTAAAAAAACCATATACACCGGGTTCAGCCGCATTATCACAACACAGTCTACAAAATTGACCAGCAACATTTGAATATGTTCGCAAATAAAGCTTTTATAGAGCGGCGTCGGGGGAACTATTATCGGGGATACTATTTGAGCAACCCGACCAGGTCCCTATACCCGCCTATCGGCTTGCCGTCGATAAAGATCTGCGGCACGGTCCTTTGTTTTGAACGCTCCATCATTTCCCGGCGCTTCTCGGCGTCGAAAGTGACGTCGACTTCGGTGTAAGCCAGACCGTGCTCGTCCAGCAGCGATTTGGCGGCGTAACAATAGCCGCAGGTGCGGCTGGTATAGATTTCGATATGTGCCTGTTCGTCGATCATGTTTTTCCGGCGGTTATGTCCGGTGATTCTACGCCGACCGGGGATTTACGGGAAACAGTCCGAATATAACCCGGGAAAAAGTCAGACTTCTTATAAAGTTGACTTGCCGTATAACCCTGACTAATGTGCATTCCACCCCTCCATGAATCGCGGTGACGTATGACTCGCAGGCATTCCCCACTGATTTCCCTGGCCTTGACCGTTTGCGCCTTCGCCCTGCTGCCCGGTTGCGAATCCAAACCCGCCGGCAAGGCATCGGCCGGCTTCACGCTGAACGGGCGGGATTATTTTCAGAACCGCGGCGTGGGCGTGATGGTGTATGCCGACAACTACGCCGACACTCACCAAAGCGGCGTTATCATGATCAACCACGGCATTCGCATCGCCACCAACGGCGATCTGCGCCTGGAACCGGCGCCGGGCCAATGGTCGCCGTCGGCCAAGCTCATGGGACGCGAAGTTGACCGGGCCGGCCAGGCTGTCCGTGTACGGCTGGCTTACCCCAACGAAGCCAAGCACCACGTCGGCTTCAACCCGCTGCACTACCCGGAGCTGGAGCTGGCTTACGACCTGATCGTCACCGCTGACGGTGACGCACTGGATATCCGAGTCAACCTGGACCAACCGCTGCCGCCCGAATGGGCGGGCAAAGTCGGTTTCGTGCTGGAACTGTCGCCGGCCGACCTGTTCGGCAAAGCATGGTACCTGGACGAGTCGCACGGGATTTTTCCCCGCCAGCCTTATGGCGTTCAAATTGAACCCGGCATCCGGACCGAACCGAAGCTGGTGCCCGACAACAACCTGAAGGACATGGTGCCGCTGGTTAATCATCGGGCCGAACCCGCTCCACTGGCGAGCGGGCGGCGACTGTCGGTGGCGCCCGAATCCGATGAGTTACACACGATCATTGAAAGCCACCAAGGCGAGTTGGAACTGCTGGACGGCCGCGTGCAGCATCAGAACGGCTGGTTTATCGTGCGCAGCCCGGTGGCGGCCGGCGCCACCGACAACGCCGTCCATTGGACGCTCAGACCGAACGTAATTAAGGACTGGGTGTCTCCGCCGGTGATCCAGCATTCGATGGTCGGCTACCATCCCGCACAGCGAAAAGTGGCGGTGATTGAAACCGACCCGAACGACGACTTTAACGCCAACATCCAACTGTTGCGGCTGTCGTCAGACGGGCGGCACGAAACCGTGCTCGATAAAACGCCGCAATCGTGGGGAGATATGCTGCGCTACCGCTATTATCTATTCGATTTTTCTGAAGTGACGCGTGAAGGCATGTACCAACTGGCGCTGAACGGAAATCGGGGTGAACCTTTCCGCATCGCCGCCGACGTTTACGACCGGAATGTCTGGCAACCCACCCTCGATTATTTTCTGCCCATTCAGATGGCTCACATGCGGGTGAAGGAAAAATATAAGCTCTGGCACGACGCCAGCCACCTGGATGACGCGTTAATGGCGCCGGTGGACCTCAATCACTTCGACGGCTACAAGCAGGGCCCTTCCACGCTGACCCGTTTCAAACCCGGCGAACACGTGCCCGGCCTGAACCGCGGCGGCTGGTATGACGCCGGCGATGACGATCTGCGGGTCGAATCCCAGGCCGGCGAAGTGTTTATTTTGAGCATGATTTACGGCGAATTCGGCATCGACCACGATACCACGCTGATCGACCAAAACCTGCGGTTGGTGGAACTGCGCGAACCGGACGGACTGCCGGACGTGCTGCAGCAGATCGAACACGGCCTGCTGACCGTGGTCGGCGGTTATCAGGCGCTGGGACGGCTGTACCGCGGCATCATTGTGCCGACACTGACACAATACGTGATGGGCGGCGACTTTTCCGGTCAGACCGACAATCTGATTTACGACTCCCGGCTGCCGCGACTGGAGCGCACCGCCACCCATTCCGGCCTGCCGGACGACCGCTGGGTGTTCACCGAGGAAAACCCGGTGCGTGAATTCGAAGTGATCGCCGACCTTGCCGCCGCCGTCAAGCCTATGCGCGGTTACAACGATGCGCTGGCCGATGATACCCTCGCCGCCGCCGTCGAACTGTGGGCAACTCCCCGGCCGGCGGCGGATGACCGCACGCGCGGCAACAAACTCCGTGCCGCCGTCGAACTGTTCCTGGCTACCGGAGACGCGCAGTATCGGCAACATATTTTGGCTGAACGCGACTTTATTCTGCAAAATTTCAGATATGTCGGCTGGTTCGTGGCGCGGGCGGTGCACGCGCTGGACGACAACGCGTTTACCGCCGAGTTGCAACGCGCCGCGGAAGCGTTGCAAAAGGTTGTAGACCAACGCATAACCCATACACCTTACGGTCTGTCGATCGACTTCGGTTACTGGGGTCAGGGCTGGGTGTTGCAACGCGAAGCGGTGGCGCACTATTTCCTGCACAAGGCTTTCCCCGACGTGTTCGGCCATGAATATCTGCTGAATGTCGTCCACTACGTGCTGGGGGCCAATCCGGGTTCCAACAACCAGTCCTATGTCTCGGGAGTGGGCGCCCGCTCCAAGACCTCCGCCTACGGTTTCAACCGCATGGACTACAGTTATATTCCGGGCGGGGTGATTAACGGCACCGCCTTGATCGCTCCGGACTTTATGGAGTTAAAATCGTTTCCTTACTTCTGGCAACAATCCGAATACGTGATGGGCGGAGGCGCCACCAATTTCATGTTCCTGGCCCTGGCGGCCGACCGGTTGTTGAACAAAAGGTGAAAATGTTCGCAGGCGGAAAAGGTTGTCTTTTCAACGCTGCAATTGCACAACCCGGCATGTCCACGATAGGAAGTCTGCCGGAACTACTGTTCCACCGATTGTTGTTACAGCCGCGGATGCGCCGCTTTCACAGCGCTTCCGTCAATCATACTAGAACCTATCTCAAAATGCAGCGAGTGCCGTGTGCTGCGCACGCGGTAGACCTCGGTGAAGGCAAAAGTGCTCTGGGCGTAGCCCTGAGTAAAACTGGACTGAAGTTTATCGGGAATCTACTGCTTCGCAGCCCCGCATTTTGAGAGAGCTTTTAACGAAGTATCAGCAAGCGCACGACTCCAGGGATGGAGGAGGTACGCCGCCATGGATGGCGGTGGTAGAGCCGCGTCGGGAACGAAGGCCGAGAGCGACGCAGGAAGCCAAAGCCGAGTAATTTTGAGATAGGTTCTACTTCAGGAGTTGAACCAGTTTTCACCATACTCATCCGCTGTTTATTCGGTTTGACATAGTCCTGATCCTAAGCAAGGATCGGGATTTTTCAATTCTGTTGCGGCCGGCCGGCTTACAACAGGTCAGCCTCATTCCCAACCCTAAGTTAGCCTGTCTTAGTGTCGGCAGTTGCTTATTCGCCGTATAATTGTCCTGTGCAGTAACGCTCACAAAATTTTACTCGTAAAGGACATCCGTTCAAATGAACTTTACGTCTCATACCAGCGATGCCGCCATACCTCTGGAATCGGTGCTGTGCACCGGCGAGTTGAACACCCGGCCGTCCCGGCCGCCGGGTTACCACACCGAATGCGACGCGCTTGCTGAGTTGACGGCTGTTCTCACGGACTCTCCGCAAGCCATTCTTCAGAGACTGGTCGACATCGTGCTGAAAATTTGCCAGGCGGGCTCGTCCGGCGTCAGTCTGCTATCTGAAAAAGATAACGGCAAGACGTGCCGCTGGGCCGCGGTTTCCGGAGCATGGCGACATTATGCAGGTTGTGAAATACCCCGCGATGACGGCCCTTGCAGCGTTGCGCTTGCCCGTGATGCCCCCCAGTTATTCAAGCATCCCGAACGGCACTTCAGAAGACTGTCAAGCATCACGCCGGCGGTCGAAGAGGTCCTGCTGATCCCGTTTCATGTGAGGGGAAAGGCGGTCGGCACAGTCTGGGTAATGTCGCATGACGGAGGTCGCCGCTTCGACAGCGAGGACCTGCGTCTGATCTCGCGACTGAGCAAGTTCGCCGCGGGCGCATACCAGATGCAGGAAACAGTGGGTGCCCTGCAACAGCAAGGCTCCGAGTTACGCGAAAGCCGCGAACGATATCGAACGCTGTTCGAATCCATAGACGAAGGCTTTTGCATCATACAGATGATTTTCGACGAAAATGACAACCCGGCCGATTACCGTTTTTTACAAACCAACCCGGCGTTCGAACGTGAAACAGGATTGGAAAACGCGCTCGGCAAAACCATGCGCGAAATGATTCCTGAGCATGACGATCACTGGTTCGAAATCTACGGCCGGGTCGCGATCACCGGCGAGGCGGTGCGATTCGAGAATTATTCGCAAAGCCTGCGACGCTGGTTTAGCGTGTTCGCGTTCCCCATCTCCGATCACGAAAGCCGCCAGGTCGGTCTGATCTTTTCCAATATCACGGAACGCAAACGGTCTGAGCAGGCGGTCAAGTACCATAATAAGGAAATCGAAGTCTTGCTCAACGCGGCGCCCATCGGGGTTTACCTGGTGGATGCCGACTTCCGGATACGTGCT
>DASVCP010000003.1:0-7929 GCA_036381555.1 Gammaproteobacteria bacterium | reverse complement strand
GCAGCGTCGGGAGCAATCTCGGCGAGGAGATCGCGGCCCAGGCCTGGTCCTATGCCGCGGCGCTGGCGGCCGGTATCCCATTGGAGGTTGTGTTTCACGACAATGGTTATCACGGTGCCGGGCCATGGCTGCGGGAATTGTTCGCGGGCGGAGGAACGGCGGGGGTGCCGCTGCTGGTCTGGTACGGGATGACGCAGATGCCGGGCACGGAAACGGACGGCGACGCCGTGGCCTTTCCCAGGTTGTCGACCTGGTTGCGCACAACGCCGCATCCGCCTTACCCCCCTATGCCGGCGAATACCGGTCCTTGTTGAATACATGAGATTTGTCCGGTTTAAGGCAAGAGTGTTTTCTCATCAGTTGCTTACTGTTAAGGTTTGTTTTTTGATACTCAGGATAAACTGTCTGATTTACAGACCCCCGCGCTTCCCGGCGCACATGCTATCCACTATACTCAGCCGGCTGACGGCTTTCTTTAATAACGATAATGAGCAGGGGTGCCAATCATGCCTTGTCCCGGAAGTTCCTCTGGCAGTCGCACGATTGCCTGGTTGTTTCGTAACTGGGCGCGTACCCGTTCTTTTTCCATCCCGGTCAAATTACAACCGACGTCGTTGGAAGAGGTCGTTGCCGGCGTGCAGGAAGTCGAGAGCGGCGGCGGCATTCTGAAAGCGATGGGCAGCGGTTGGTCTTATACCGACGCGGCGATCAGTCCGGAAGTGACCCATGCGATGGATACGTCCTCGCTAAAGCTTGTGCTCAGCGGTTCGGATCCGGAGTCACGGTCGACGTTGATACCGTTTGCGTTGAAAGATGAGGCACGTGGACGCCACCTCGTGCACGTCGAAGGCGGTATCAAGATTCATGAGCTCAATTGCGTCCTCGATGCACAGGGCCGGGCGATGCCGACGCTGGGCGGCAGCAACGGCCAGTCATTGGCCGGAGTGTTGTCCACCGCAACCCATGGTTCGGATGTCGATATGCCGCCGATCACCGACGCCGTCCGCGCCATACACCTGGTCGGTCCCGGCGGTCAGGAATGGTGGATCGAACCGGAAGGTGACGAGGCGATCACCGATCCGGCACGCATGGCCATTGCCCGTGACGAAGAGGAGAATCTGTTATGCAGCGATATCCGCATCGAATACGACAACGAACTGTTTGACGCGGCGCTGGTATCTATCGGTCGCATGGGCGTGATTTATAGCGTCGTGCTCGAGGCGGTGGATGCGTTCAATCTGGAGGAAACGCGGGAGACGTCGACATGGGAGACGATGGCGCCGGTGGTACGCCGAGACGTGGTGGACGCAACCACCTACAGCGGCCCGCGATTTCTGGAGATCGTGCTGAGTCCTTATCGCAACGGCGCCGGCCAGCGGGAATGCGTGGTGACGCGACGTGTCGAGACAGACGCGGCGCCGGATCCCGATCCGCCGCCCAGGCCGGATATTTTCAGCATATTGTGCAACATCTCTGCGTTAACGCCGATACTTGCGGGCCTGGCCGCATTGGTTCCCGGGCTGATTGCCGCCGCCACCGGTGCCGCTCTTGCTACGATTTCATGGATACTGTTTATCCCATTTATTGGCGGCTTCCTTCACGCGGCCGCGTCCACGGCTGTTGTTGCCGCGGCAACCGGTACACTGGTCACGCTGGAAACCGCGTTAATTTCGTTTCTGACCACCCCCGGTGAAAACATCGCCAGCAAGCTGGCCAATATCATCAACCTTGCAACCGCTGTCGGTCAGAAGCAGATTGTCCCTGCCATGATCAACGCAATGATCACGTTTATCCGCGCACCGACCGACGAGCCCATCGTCGGGCAAAGTTTTCGAATCATGACCGGGCAATCGGCTTGCGGCACAACCTGGAGAGACGCGCCTAACTGCATGCACGAGATCGACGGACTCGAGTTCGCCGTCGACGCCTCGCCGGGAACTGAAACGATGTTCAACTTCCTCGACGATATCTTTGCGTTGACCGACGAGTTTTTCGACAACAACCGTCCGCCGGGCTTCGGCATGTCGCTGCGCTTCAGCAAAAGGACGAGGGCGCTGCTCGGCATGCAGCAGTTTGCACGCACCTGTTCAGTGGAATTCATTATGCTGCGCGGATTGAATGGCCATGACGAATTCCTGCAGCGCGTATATCGGATCGCGCGCACTCACGGCGCGATTCCTCACTGGGGTCTGATACACGAAATCAACGGCAGCCGATTGCGCGACGTTTACGGTGAGAAACACACGCAATGGCGCATGCAGCTGGATCGTTTGATCAAGGAGGGCGGCGGCCGCGTCACCACTTTCAGCACGCCGTTTTCAATTCAGCGCGAACTTGAGCCGTTACCCGGTTGCACCGTGCCCCCCCGACTGGTCGACCTGTTCCGCCGCATCCTGCTGGCTTTGGCGCGTTCGCGCGGCATGGATGGTGTAATGGGGAAAAGACCCGCAAGGCCGGGGAAGGACGGCTGAGCGGGCGGCGGGACGGTTCCCGATTTTAAGTTGAAGACTGCCCGGCGGAGCGACGTCAATCCGCCGGGCAAGGCGCATTATTTGATGGACAGCGTGCCTCTCATTACGCTCCAATGGCCGGGGAAAGAGCAGGAAAAAGTATAAACGGTTTTTGGGTCGAGTTTATCGACTGGGAATGTGACTGAAGTTTTTTCGCCGCCGCCGATAATCTCGGTATGGGCGATAACCCGCGTATCACCGGGTTTGATGTAATCGTTTTCCAGGCCGGCCTGCATCCCGTCGGTGGCGACGCCCTGCACGTCTTCGGCTTTGCTTAATACCCAGTTATGCCCCATCACGTTTTCGGCCAGTTTGCCCGAGTGTGTCAGGTTGACGGTGAATTCCTTGCAGTCCTTGGCAACAACGATGACGTCCTTGTCATACTGCATCGCATCCGTGCTGTCGATGTCGACGCTGCAATTTTGCGCGGCCGCAATGCCGGGAAAATGCGTAAGCGACAACGCCAGTAAGACGGATGCGATATAGATGCGAAGCTTCATATATGACCTCCTGTCGGATAAATAAACAACACTACCAATTCAGCATTGCTGGAGCCTGCTGCCCGCCAGCTTCAGATACTTGACACTACCCAGTCGGGACGCTGAAGTCCAGTCGTTAAGGCACGTGCTTGAGGCGGAACTGGCTTGCGAGAGCAGAAAGATTTATGTTTTATTTCGCCGCTTTTGGTTAAAATCTTGATGCCAACGGAAAACGGCGTAAGGTAAAGAAGCTGTTCGAGGCTTGTTAACTGCAATTTGCCGCCATGATTCCCCGCCGTTCCGGCCTTGAATCCATAGGTGCCCGAAATGCGAAAACATTTGCAGAACATTGCCTTGCTGGTATGCGCAATCATCTTTTCGGCTGTCCTGTGCGAAGGAATATTTTATTTTTTGAACTGGTTGTCTCCTCCGCTTCGCGAAATTGAAACGACAGAGGGAGAGCCTTTCCAGGAGTGGCTGGATGTCGTTCAATACCATCCCATATACGGCCATGCCGGTCTTCCCAATGTCAAGGAAACATTCTACGGCAAAAGCATTACTCACAACTCCAAAGGATTTCGCGGGCCCGAAGTCGATTATCGGAAGCCGGAAGGGATAAAGCGGGTCGTGTTCATCGGCGACTCGCAAACCTGGGGTTGGGCGGTGAGCGACGAGGAAACCATTCCTCACTTTGCGGGGCGGATGCTGAACGAGCGAACGAACGGCGCGGCCTATGAAGTTGTAAATCTCGGCGTTACCGGTTATTGCATCGGCCAGTCCTATCTTTTATTTCTTGCCGAAGGCCTGCAATATGATCCTGATTATGTAGTGCTGACTTTTTTTGCAGACAACGATATCTGGGGAACTTCCACGATGAAGGCCTGGGGGGTGGAAAAGCCTTATGTGTTTGAGAAGGCGGACGGAGGGCTTTGCGTTTCGAACGTCCCGCCGAAGCGCGCATCGGGCTGGCCTTCGGATAATCTGGGCTACATTATCGAAAACAGTTTCAATCTTGAAAGACTACGGATTGTATTGCCGGGGTTCGAGTTCGATCTGACCGAAACGCAGACCTTCGCTTATTTCAAGAGTCGCAGTATAAACACATCGCTTATTAATATCTCGGACGGTGATGGGAACAGTGTAATGGAGGCAATAGTAGAAAACATTGGTTGTGTAAAAAGCGAACCGGGACCGGCACGGGCCACACCGGAAGAGCAGGTCGGTCTGGTTGTGAAAATAGTAAACGAAATCCGGACCATGGTTGAACGCCGGGGCGGGAAGTTTTACGTTGTCACAAAGCCCACCAAGGAAGACTACGAACGGAACCGCTTGAGAAACGATTATCAGCTTGTTTTAGCGCGGTTGCGGCAGTTGGGTATCGAGGTCGTAGATATGTTCACTGTGGCGAAAGAAAAAGGCATGACGAAGGAACAGCTCTTTATCGACTATGGCCATTTGTCCGTCGGCGGCAATAACCTCATCGCGGAAAGCGTCGTCGAGAAAATAGTGAGCGTTGAAACCGCAGCAACGAGTATGTGAGCGGGTGTGACAGCGAGTGCATGGCAAGAAGCCGGGCACCGCGGGAAGGCGAATTGGACATTTTTCTGAAAGTGCCAAAGGCCACAATTTCAATTCCTTTTTCAAGCAAATGTTAAGTTTTTCAGGCTGATTTTCCAGACTGAACCTATCGGTAGTCGCCGCCAACCTTCCGTCGTTTTTTCCCCCTCGGTTTTTTCGATAACCATGCTCGTACTGATACGTATTCTTCTGGCGTTCCGCATTTAAAACAAAGCCTGATCGTCTCATCAGGCCCCTCCGAAATGCCCTTGATAGTATCCATGTATTCATGTATACAAGTATGCGATCATCCTGGTGGTATCCATCCAGGGCTCTCACCAACTAGCAAAAAATCATTGAGCTGGAACAAACCGGAGGAATTCTATGAAACTGCGAACATTGCTCACCGTAGTCCAGGCGGCACTGCTGCTCCTGACCACGAATAACGTCAACGCGCAGCAGGGGCAAGAACAGGAACAGCATTCCGAGAACATAATTGAAGAAGTCGTGGTGAGTGGCTACCGCGAGAGCCTTCTTAATTCGACATTGGCCAAGCGCAGTTCAGTGGGTTTCGTCGACGAAATCTTTGCCGATGATCTCGGCAAACTGCCCAGCCAGAATCTTGCCGAATCACTCTCACGCATTCCCGGGGTAAGGATCAACCGCGAGGTTACCGGTGAAGGCCAGCAAATTTCGGTGCGCGGTTTGGGCTCCACTTTCACCAAAGTCGTGATTAACGGAAATTCCATTGCGGTTGCTTCTGATGGAAGCCTGGGTGCGGGGCAGCGCGGGCGTCACGTCGACCTCGACATATTTCAGCCGGAATTGTTCAGGTCTTTGAGCGTTAACAAAACTGCGACGGCCGACCAGATCGAAGGCGGCGTATCGGGCTACGTCAACATGCGCACTCTGCGGGCTTCGGATCTGGGCGAAGGTTCCAACTTCCGTTTCGGTGTGGAAGGCGCTTATAACGAAATGAGCGGCGAAACCAGTCCCAAAACCTCATTGATTTACGGTTACAGCGGCGATAATTTCGGGGTGCTGGCCGGCATAGTGGATAAACAGCACAAGTCCCGCGTGGACGGCTATGAAACCGTAGGAACATATGATGCCGGCTGCGTCGCCGAATGGAGGGCGGTTGACGATTTTGGCTGTGTCGCCGGCAGTACCAGCCCCGATACGTTCCACTACACCTATGTAGCCTCCGCCGACTATGCCGCGGCGCATCCAGGCGTAAACGAAGGTGATGTAATCGATATCAATGCCGTTTCAGGATTAACGGACTCACAGCTCGATAACTTCGGGTTACCGTATATTGCCCGCCCGATGTACACATACGGTGATCGCAACTCTACATCCGCGCTTGTGGCCCTTCAATACAACCCAAATGAAGCTCTGGAGCTCTCCCTCGATGTGTTGCACGTGAAGGCTGATCGCAGCTTCCTGCGTAACGAGGCCATGAATATTTATCGCCGCAACTACATTCAGTACGGACTTGAGTGGCTGCCCGAGGATATCGTGCTGGGCAACGGCGAGGATGGGCTCGCTATCGAAAGCGGCACCTTCTATAACAATCGCGTTTGGGTGGGTTCGCGCCTATACGAAGAAGAACTGACGTACACCAGCATCATGCCCGGTGTTTCATGGCAGATCACGGACATACTTCAGGCTGATATTTCCCTGGGGCAGACCAAATCGGAGTTTGATCGTGATGAACCCTACTTGCTCTACTACTCGCCCGCGGGCACCATGCACTTTGCCTACGATGGAGAATTTCCAACCGTTCAGCATAGTGCGAATATTGAACGCGCGGGACCCGGATGGACGTTTGGCGCAGGTCCGGGGCGTTTCGGCAATCAACTGCAAGCCGGTTCTTTCCGGTTTCAACGCGCCGCTCGCGAAACCGAAGCGAAGACTTTACACGTAGACTTTGCTTTGGGCGAAGATGCGAATCTTAACGGCCTCAAGTTTGGCTTGGCATTCGATGAAAACAGTTCGGACATGACCAACTATACGGGCGGTGACGCCTGGAACGACCTCGTTAACAGTTCAGACCTGGATTCAAACTTTGCCTCCTACGTGGTGGATTCGCCCATCATGGATCTTGGCAGCGAGATCAGTGGTTATGACGGGCTCAACGGTATTGCGAGCATCAACTGGGCCGCTGTGAAAAACGAACTCAACTACAGCGCATTTAATCCTCAACCGGCCACCGGGGGCGACTATTTCGGCCAGGTCGTCGGCGATATCGATGAGAAAATCAGTGCTTTCTATATCGAAGCGAACACGGAAAGCGAAATCGTCGGCCGTACGATACGGACCAATATGGGTGTTCGTTATGTGAAAACCGATCAAAAAGTTTCATCGACGGACAATGACCAAACAAACACCGATTACACTCGCGTCTTGCCGTCGTTTAATGCGGTGTTTGATTTGAGCGAAGACATCAAAATCAGAGGTAGCGCATCCAAAAGCTTTACCCGCGCCAACCCGGCTTCAATGTTTCCGAACACCTCCTGGGGCAGTTCGGGTATCGACAGTGTTAATGCGGGTAATCCCTTTCTGCAACCGTTCGAATCCATTAACTTCGATATCGGTGGCGAATGGTATTTCGGTGACCTGGGCTACGTCGGGCTGACGTTGTACCAGAAAGACATTACCGGCTTCACACGCGAGGACAACATACAAGTTCAGTTCCTTGAGCTGGCTAACTACGGGCTCGATATCAGCGATGAGGGGCTCTCCTCGACTCAAGAGGATGCTCTGGTGGCATGCGGAGGCAGGACTTCACCGAATTGCGTATCCACAATCACAACGGACGTGAATATCGACGGCACAACCAAACTCTACGGCTGGGAACTGATCTGGGTACAGCCTCTGGATATGCTGGTTGAGGGCCTGGGCTTCAACGCCAGTATGAACACAATCAACCAGGACGCCGCCGATGAAGATGCGGAAATCACCGGCGTGGGCGATTCGATCAACTTCACGGCTTACTATGAGAACGATGTGTTCCAGACCCGGATCACCTATACCAGCACTGATGAGACGGAAACGAATGTGGGATGGTCGCCGACACGGTCGGCGGCTCGTGACCAGATCGATCTTGCCGCCAGCTATGACCTGCCGCCCATGGGGGATGTCGAGTTAACATTGACTTTTGATGCCTACAACATTACCAATGAGCCGCTACGCGATTTCTTTAAAAGCGACGGCAACACCTTCAACATCCGGTATCCGGGCGCGACCTATACCGTCGGCGTGCGCGGCTCCTATTAAGTAAAAAGATCTGTATAGCAAGTACTAGCGTAAGCCCCCACGAAGGCCGGTGCGGTTGAAAAGTCGCCCGGCCTTTTTCTTCGACAACTTCAATCCGCTTCCAC
>DASVCP010000002.1:0-21050 GCA_036381555.1 Gammaproteobacteria bacterium | reverse complement strand
AAACGGGCTTTCAGCGTTTTGAGCAGGTCTTCGCGTTGTTTTGGTTTCAGGTCTTTTGCTCTTTTCATTTCTATCTTTGCCTGTGTGCTGTTTTATCGTTGTCGCCGCATCAACCGGCTCTTTTCCCAAATCCGATTCGCTTGGTTATTCCAGTTAAGACGCCTTTTCATATTATAGTTTAAGTTCGATTTCGCAGGTCCGATCCTGCACGCTCCTTCGCTAAGTTTCATTGTTGGTTAACAATCGATAACCCACTCCATGCTCCGTCTGAATCAAGCGCGGCCTGGAGGGGTCGTCGTTAAGCTTCTGTCGCAACCGCGCAACCAGGATGCGCAGATAGTGCGTGTTATCCTCCTGAGCACCGCTCCAGATTTCTCTCAGGATCACTTTCTGTGTGACGACCCGGTCCGCGTTTCGGGCCAGTAACGCGAGCAAGGCATACTCTTTTTTTGAAAGATGCACGATTTCACCGTCGAGAAACACACGACGCCTGACAAAGTCAACCGTCAAGGGACCGTTCTCGAACCGGTCGAGAGTCCGATTCTCTTGTGCGCCGGTTACGCTACGCAACAGCACGCGCACTCGCGCCATGAACTCCTGAATGCTGAACGGTTTGGTGACATAGTCATTGGCGCCCCTGTCCAGCAGCATGACTTTATCGGCGTCCCGCGACCGCACCGACAATACCAGCACGGGAATTTGCGACCAATCCCGCAGTTGCTGCAACAACTGCAATCCATCCATATCCGGCAGCCCGAGGTCCAGAACCACCAAGTCCGGAGTTGCCAATGCAATCTGCTCCAGTCCTTCCCTGCCCGTGGTTGCCTGCAACACCAGATAGCCTTCCGACTGTAAGGCAATGCGCAGGAACTTGAGGATTTGCGGCTCGTCGTCGATTAACAGTATTTTCAATTGGCCCCCAACAGGCATTTTGTCAACCCTCCGGATCATCCGGTAAAGCGGGCTGGTTTTCCAACGGCAGGACGATTCGTATGGTCGTGCCTTTGCCATGCGGTCCGGACAGCGCTTCGACGCGACCGCCGTGCGCGCCGATCATGCCTTGGCAGATAGCCAGCCCCAAACCGGTGCCGCCGCCGGCCCGGTCGCCTTTTTTTACCGTGTAAAACATGTCGAAGACTTTTGCGCGTTCGTTCTCCGGAATACCCGGTCCCTGGTCGGCCACGCTGAGTTCAAGATCGGTGCCATTCATGTGGGCTTCGATATCGATGCGGCCATTTTTGGGTGAGAATCGAGCGGCATTCTCCAGGATATTCACCAGGGCCTGCTCGATCAAGGCGGCATGCACGAACAACACCGGGATGCCGTCGCCGATGCGGGTATGCACTTTCAGCCCGATCAGCACCGAGTGTAGGCGCTGCACGGCGGAGGCGACGATATCTTCCAACGCGACCCAGTCACGGGTGAGTTTCATACGACCGTAGCCCAGGCGCGTCATGTCGAGCAGGTTTTGAATAAAACGATTCAACCGTTCCGCCTCACTCAACGTTGATTCCAGCAATTCCCTTTCATCCCCGTCGCTCAATTGCCCGCGGTACTGCAACAGACTGGACACCGAGCCAATCATGGCCGCCAGCGGAGTGCGCAGATCGTGCGACACAGAGGACAGCAAGGCCGAGCGCAACAGTTCGGTTTCGCCCTGGATGCGCGCCGATTCGAGATCCAGGGTGAGGTACGAACGCTCCAGGGCCAGGGTAATGACGCGCGCCAGCGCATCCAGCAATTGACGCTGTTCCGGCAACAAGACCGTTTTACTGCCGTGTATGCCCAGCAGCGCGAGTACGCGCTGCTCGGACACCAGCGGTTGCCAGAACCAGCGCGACCGGCTGAACTCTGCGGTCGACCAACCGGCTGCCCTGGCGTTATCCCATGCCCACTCCGCTGCGGCCAGATCCCTCTCATCCGGCTCGGAAGCGTCATCCCGGCCGCCGCTTATGACGGTCGCCTGCCATTGTTCCCCGTCTCGCTGCAACCCCCGCACCGGGCGGCCGAACCGCTGTTGCAGAAAACCGGCGGCGGTTTGCAGGATCGCCTTAGGGTCCGGGGCAGCCATCAGCTCAAGGCTCAGCGAATATAACGTATCGGTGGCCTGCTGCGCCGCCTGCAACGCCTGAATCTGCCAGCGAAGACGAACCGCCAGATTACCGCTAACAAGCGCGATAAACAGAAAGAAAAGCGCGGTGATCGCTTCCTCATAATGAATCATGGCCAGCGTATGGTGCGGCTCAGTGAAAAAAAAGTTGTAACCGATAAATCCCCAGGCGGCGCTCAAAACGGCCGGCCCGGGACTGGAGCGGATGGAGGCAACCAAAACACCGAGCAGAAATACCATCAGTGCGCTGGCGGCGGATAGCGCGTTGCCAATCCCCCAGGCGATTACCGTGGTCAACGCCATGATCAGGCCGGCCTGAAAAAACAAATACGGTGAAGATGAAACCGTCGAACCGGAGGGCGAATTGAACAGCCGCATTCTACGAGTACGTCTGTCGCTTCCCGGCGTTATTTTGCCTTGGATATGGGTCATAAGGAGTTGAATTTATCCGCGGTCTGGCTGGTTTATGAGAATATCCGTTATATCTTATATGAGTGGGACAGGTTTCGGGTCAAGCAATTTAAGAATCCGGGGGAAATCCTCTTTCCGTGCTTTTTCATCGTGCATTTTGTTATGAAAATTTTATACAGTTAACCGATCTTCAATATGGAATTTTTACGCGATCCGCTTTTAGTCTAGCCCGCTTAACGGCTGACGGCGGCTTGACGTGTCGAATCATAAACACTCACTGACCGGTGTATATCTGGGCAGCATCCTGGTGTTTTTCTACAGCCTGTCCATGCTCCCGCCGGTACTGATCGAGCTGTATTTCCAGGACGGCGATGTCTGGCCGTTTCTGGACGCACTGCTGTTGGCCGGCGGGATCGGGCTGACGGGTATCGGCCTGACCCGCCAGCACAAAGCGCAGCTCAGGCACCGCGACGGTTTCCTGGTGCTGATGGTGTTTTGGATACTGGTGTCCGCCGTCAGCGCGTTGCCGTTTATCTTAAGTCCGAACCTGCAGTTAAGTTATACCGACGCGGTGTTCGAAGCCATTTCCGGCATCACCACCACCGGTGCGTCGATTCTGGCCGATATCGATAACGCACCGCACAGCATTCTCTACTACCGCGCACAGTTGAATTTCCTCGGCGGTCTCGGTGTCATCGTGCTTGCAGTGGCCCTGTTGCCGATGATAGGTGTCGGCGGCGCCAAACTTTACCAGTCGGAAGTTTCCGGCCTGGCCAAGGACGAACGGATCACGCCGAGACTGGAAGACACTGCACGGCGTATCTGGTTCATCTATGCGTTGCTGGCGGCCGGCTGCACGCTGGCCTACTACCTGGCCGGCATGAACTGGTTTGCCGCGCTTTGTCACAGTTTTTCGACCGTGTCGCTGGGCGGTTTTTCAACGCACAGCGCAAGCCTCGCTCACTATGACAGTGCTTCGATTGAACTGGTGGGCGGTGTGTTTTCGATTCTTGCCGCGGTCAACTTTACATTATATTTCATCGCCGGCCGCAGGCTTAGCCTTAAACCCTTGTTCCAGAATCCCGAACTGCGATTCTTTCTTGCCGTTGTCGCCGGCACGGTGGCGTTTACCTGCGGCTATTTGTACCTGACTAAGATGTTCCCCCCGCAAGAAGCGCTGTACCACGGCTTCTTCCAGGCCGTATCCATCATGACCGACAACGGCCTGACGACGGTGGATTATCCGAACTGGCCGCTGCCGGTTGCGCTGGTGCTGATTCTCAGCAGTTTTTTCGGCGGCTGCGTGGGTTCGACCTGCGGCGGTATCAAGGCTATGCGGTTTCTAATGTTGTATAAACAGTATCTGTTACATCTCGACCAGATCCTGCATCCGCGCGGCGTCTTTACCCTGAAACTCGGCGGGCGCGTGGTCGACACGTCCATCATGCAGTCGGTCTGGGCGTTCTTCTATACCTACGTCTTTTTTTCTGTCGCGTTTATCATCGGACTGGTGTTGACCGGCGAGGATCTGCCGACCGCGATAGGCACCACGGCGGCCTGTCTAAACAATATGGGCGTGGGTTACGCCGGCACCGCAAGCGGCTTTGGCGGTTTGACTGAACCGGGCAAATGGTTGATGTGCCTGGCCATGCTGTTCGGTCGACTGGAGTTGTTTCCGATATTGGTTATTTTTTCATCAAAATACCGGCGTCTCTAAAACTTATCTCGAAAATACCGGCTTTAGAGTTTAACTCTTACATCGGCATCAAAAGTATGAGTGAATATTTTCGTTTCCAGTCCCAAATCCTCAAAAAGTTCCCTGCCGGGTTTCTGGGGTTTGACGGCGCCCACCTGGCTCAGCTTGAACGACAGCAGGCGGCTCACCATCTCGGACGCCAGTTCCGCGGACTTGGCGTAAAGCGCGCCTTCATCGGCCGACATGCGTTGCATGCTCTGTTCCGTGGTGTTTGACTCACTGTCTTCGAACTCAATCAGGAACTCGTATTGAGATACTTTATCCCCTTCACCGGGCGTTTGAGGTTGGAAAAGCGCGCTGAATTTAAACTCATAAGTCAGAAACGCCGACTTTCTGAATGTGACCGGCCACGGCTTCCAGGAACCGATAATGTAAAGGGTATCTCTGTCCGAATAAGGGGGTCTTTGAGCCCATTTATCGGTCACAACGTGGACATTAAGTTTCGCCCAACCCGTTTGAGTGTCGGGCTCAAAGTGCCGGCCGATTATTTCGTTAAGATCGATATGCGCGACTGAAGGCAGGAACTGTTCACGATAACCGGCCTGCTTTCTTTCGTCCGCCGCAATCATCGCCCCGACAATGGCTCCGCCGATTGCACCGCCCACGGCGCCCGCGGCCCCTCCGGTTCCGGTATTTGCAAGTGATGTCTGGTTCACCGTGCTGGCGCCAATATCTTGAGCCACCCCGGAGGTAGCCGCATCGCTGTTTGCGGGAGGCGCTGCGGGCCGGTCGTACACGCCGTCCAGCGGCAAAGAACCGAGATGATTCCTCATGATCGCGGTCCAGAGATCGTAATTCTTTGGCGTTCTGGGGTAAAACTCAAGCTCGATCGTGTCTACCTGTGTGGCAAGTCCAGGGTCAAACGTTGTGTTGATTGCGCATGCGCCTGTAAAGCCGCAGATCATCACTACCAGAACCGCTTTCTTTATATTCATTTTTTCTTGTCAATTTTATGGTTAACCCGACTTGGGCCGCTATTATATCCACTCACATTCCGGCGCTCCATCACAAGATCTTGGGAGCTATTCCCGAACCGAATAAAGTCATCGAAGGGTTCTTGCGGATCCCGGTGGATGTATTCGGCATGAGTGCCGTGGATTGGGCTGTGCTTGGCTAAGACGCCGCCTTCATATCAATGTACGCCGTTTTGATCAGCTCTCTTAGAGCCGCATCATCCACTTCCAGGCCCGGTCTGATTTTCACATGGCGCATAAATTTCCCCGTCCCTTCCAGCAAACCGTGAGGATCGGGAATCACGGCGCCATTAAAGAATCCGACATTGACATGAGCCTTGAAAGCATTGACATAAGCAAATGCAGCGCCACCCACGCACGCGGTAGGATGGCCGTCATGCAAAAGCTCCAGTACATCATCTCCACAATCACGCATGACGCCAAACCACCGCTTTGCGATTGTGCCCAATTCCTCCGGATGCTTATGCAACCATGCTTCGACAGCCGGGTCACGCTTGACCGCTCCGGACAATAGAAAGAGTCGTCTCATGGAAAGTTCATCTCCATACTTACGTCTTTGTCCAATTCCGATATGCAGGACATCTTTGCCAGGGATAGTGTGTTCTCATAATAAGGCAGCTTATTGCAAAACCAACCGAAATAGGCTCGACTTTAACCTCCCATGACAAACCCCGACGGATCAAACCGCTCTGTCGTGTCCATCCGGACGCTGCGGAGGTTGACCGTTTTAAGGTGTGAGGCGTAAAGCGGCTCCGCAAAATAACCGATCAGGATGGAGCGGCGGCGCGCGCCGGTCAGGTTCAGGCTGCCCGCATGGACCAGATCGACATCGAACACCAGGATATCGCCGGCGGAACCGGAAAGCTGCATCGACCGGGACTCGTCATTGAAGTCGAACGGCGGCGCTCCCGGCTCCGCGCGATGACTGCCGGGGACGATGCGTGTCGCGCCGTTGCCGGGACCATAATCATCGAAATAGGCGATGGCGTTCACCGTATCGCCGGGCCGTTGACCCGCCAGATCGCGGTGCAGCAGCTGATGGCCGCCGCCCGCCGACGGTTCGCGGCCCTCCACCTGCGAGAGAAAAAACCGTTCGCCGATCAACCCGCCCACCACGGCCAGCATCGCCGGCAGACGGCACACCGCCTGCACCCTCGCATCGAGGTCCAGCAACGAATGACGCCAGTTCACGCTACGCGGCACGGACCACTGGTCCGACGGTTTCACGCCCGCATCGAACGCGGCGCGAAGCTCATCCAGCCATTCGGCCGGGATTGCTCGCCGCAGCAAGGCATAGCCATCCCGATGGAGTTGCTCGCAGTTAATCATTGGATTCTCGACTTTCTTGCCACCAATGTGTCTTCCAGTCAGGAAGAAATCATGTTTTCAGTCCTTGGAATCGTCATCTTGCCCCTTTTAAGCCCTAAATCAGCCGTTATTTTGGCATGTTTTCTTTTTTTATCAATCAGTTGCAGTCATTTATTGAATGAAAAATTCTCCCTGCTCCCTTCTGGCTAAAACCTTCTGCAATATTTACTTATTTTGCTTATCCGGTAGACTAATCAACAAATAACAACCTGGGCAATACAATCAGGCTGAACCGGGATGGGCAACACCGTGGCTACCGAATGCGGCGACGAAGTCAATGGCGACATTGATCGCGCGCTGACTGCTTGCCGCAATAGTAAAAAACGCCCGGCTTCGATCCACTGTGAAGAATAATCAAACAGGAATCTCACCATGAACAGACTGCTTTCATTTGCTGGCATTGCTTTTCTTCTCATTCCACAACTGTCAACCGCGCAAGTGGTTGTGTATTCGGATGACTTTGAATGGGGAATGGGAAACTGGTCCAACACCGGCGTGGGTGATAACAGAAACTGGACACGCGATTCCGGCGGCACACCGTCTTCGGGAACCGGCCCGAGTGAAGGGGGCAATCGCAGTAACTATTACATGTACCTGGAAACATCGTCAGGTTCCGCTTACTACGCGGGCGATACCGCAATATTGGAAAGCCCCGTCATCAACGACGCCGGAATTCACCTGACTTTTCAATACCACATGTACGGAAGCAATATCGGCACACTGGCCGTGGATGTGATTGCCAACGGCAGCTGGATTAACGTGTGGTCCATCTCCGGCCAACAGCAGAGCGGCAACAGCGCGCCGTGGTCCTCTGTCGATCTTGATTTAAGCAGCTACGAGATATCGCGAATTCGTTTCCGCGCCACGGCTGCCGGCGGTTTTCTCGGCGATATGGCAATCGATAATCTTGCCATCCTGTCCGCCCCAAGCGGACCCGTCCCGCCGGAATTTAACAATGACCCGGTCGTCAAAGTCGATGCCACACCGGGCGAATCCTACAGTGACAGCCTCGCCGGGGACACCGGTGATGCCAACAACGATCCGCTGATTTTTACCAAAATCTCCGGGCCCGCCTGGCTGAACATCGCTGCAAACGGAGCGTTAAGCGGCACACCGGACAATGAAGACCTGGGGCTTAACGCGTTTCAAATCAGCGTGAGCGACGGCCAGTTTACGGACACCGCAACGCTGGAAATAGACGTTAACTACGCCCCTACCGTGTTGTTCAGTGATGATTTTGAAACGGGCCTGGGCAACTGGAGTAATGTCACATCCGGCGATAACCAGAACTGGTTACGTGATTCGCTCGGCACTCCGTCTTCAGGTACGGGGCCGGCCACCGGCGCGGATTCAAGTGCCTATTACGTCTATCTCGAAACGTCTTCCGGTTACGCTTATTACGCGGGTGATACCGCGATATTGCAAAGTCCCGCCATCAGCGATGACGGAATTCACCTGACCTTTCAATACCACATGTACGGCAGCACGATGGGCACGCTGGCGGTGGATGTGCTTGCCAATGGCAGCTGGATTAATGACGTGTGGTCCATCTCCGGCCAACAGCAGAGCAGCAACAGCGCGCCATGGTCCTTTGTCGATGTTGATTTAAGCGGCTACGAGGTATCGCAAATTCGTTTCCGCGCCACCGCAATCGGCAATTATTGGGGAGACATGGCAATCGACAGTGTTGCCATCCTCTCCACCCCAAGCGGCCCCGTCCCGCCGGAGTTTAACAATGACCCGGTCACCAAAGCCGATGCCACGCCGGGCGAGCTCTACAGTGAAAGCCTCGCCGGCGACGCCAATGATGCCAACAATGATCCGCTGATTTTTACCAAACTGTCCGGTACCGCCTGGCTGAACGTTGCCGCAAACGGAGATTTAAGCGGCACACCGGGTGACACGGATCTGGGGCTTAACTCATTTCAAATCAGCGTGAGCGATGGCCAGTTTACGGACACCGCGACACTGGAAATAGACGTAAACTACGCCCCCACAGTGTTGTTCAGCGATGACTTTGAAACCGGCCTGGGCAATTGGAGTAATACCGCATCCGGTGATAATCACAACTGGCTGCTGGATTCGCTCGGCACTCCTTCTTCGGGTACGGGTCCCGCCACCGGCGCGGATTCAAGTGTTTACTACGTTTATCTTGAAACATCTCAGGCTTATTACGCGGGTGACACGGCAATACTGCTCGGCCCGCCGGTTAATGCTGTCAATATTCATCTCGCCTTCCGTTACCACATGTACGGCGCTGACATCGGCACATTGTCGGTCGACGTGTTATCCGGAGGCGGCTGGATAACCAATGTGTGGTCGCTTAGCGGCCAGCAACATTCGTCCAACAGCGCCGTATGGTCCGCCGCCGACGTTGACCTGAGTGGCTACAGCGTTTCACAAATTCGATTGCGTGCCACCGCCGCCGGCGGGTTCACGGGCGATATCGCCATCGACGATATAAAAATCACCTCCCATGTCATCCTTGACGATGCAGATGCGGATGGCGTGACCGATGTCATGGATCAATGCCCCGGCACACCGGCCAACGAATCCGTGAACAGCGCAGGTTGCGCGCCGTCACAACTGGATTCCGACAACGACGGGGTAATGGACGATGCAGACGCGTTTCCATCCGACCCGGCCGAATGGCTGGATACGGATAACGACGGCACCGGCAACAACAGCGACAGCGACGATGACGGCGACGGCGTTGATGACACGCAGGATGCATTCCCGCTCGACCCGGGCGAAACTACCGATACTGACGGCGATTCGATTGGCAACAACGCCGATACCGACGATGACGGAGACGGGGTAGCCGATAGCAACGACGGTTTCCCGTTAATCCCCCTGTCCGGCCGCACGGATACGGACAACGACGGTATTCCCAATGACTGTGACCAGGCCTGCCTGGACATGGGCATGGCCGCCGACAGCGACGACGATAACGACGGTGTGAGTGACCCGGAAGATGCATTCCCGCTGAACAGCAATGAAAGCGTCGACACCGATGGCGATTCCGTCGGCAACAACGCGGACACCGATGATGACAACGACGGCGTTGCGGATCAGAACGATGCGTTCCCGCTGATTCCGCTGGCCGGTTTGACGGACACGGACGACGACGGCGCGCCGGATGATTGCGACCAGGCCTGTCTCGATACGGGCCTGTCCGCGGATACCGACGATGACAATGACGGCGTGGACGATGGCAACGACGCCTTTCCTCGTGACGCGAGTGAATCGCAGGATAGTGACGGCGACGGCGTGGGCGATAATGCCGATGCCTTCCCGAACGATGCCACCGAAACCGCTGACAGCGATAACGACGGTATCGGCGATAACGGCGACGCCTTCCCGAACGATCCTAATGAAACCGCCGATTCCGACGGCGACGGCGTGGGAGACAATGCCGATGTCTTCCCCAATGATCCAACGGAAACCGTGGACAGCGACAACGACGGTACCGGCGATAACGGCGACGCCTTCCCGAACGATCCCAACGAGTCCGCCGATTCCGACGGCGACGGCGTGGGCGACAATGCCGATGCCTTCCCCAATGATCCAACGGAAACCGTGGACAGCGACAACGACGGCGTCGGCGATAACAGCGACAGGTATCCGACGCTGCACAGCCCGGTCGCCAGCGTCACGATTCTTTCCCCGGCGATGAACACGCAAATTACTGCGGGAACGCCGCTGGTGTTCAGCGCGGTCGCGGACGACGCGGTTTACGGGGATATTTCCGAAAGCGTGCAATGGGAGTCGGATTTTTCCGGCAGCTTTACGCCCGACCCCGCCACCGGTGAATTTGTGTTACCGCCCGGTGAACATGCCGTGGTCGCCTTGATTACGGACAGTGACGGCAACCTCGCCTCGCAATATGTGCGGGTGATTGTCACCAATGAGCAGAACAACTCCGCGGAGCTTTATACCAACCTAGGGGGCGTCATGGACGTGTCCGCCGATGGAGCTTTCTTTGTCGGGTATAAGTTAATGTCAGGAGGATTTAAATCGCTCGTTGTTTGGAACGAAACATCAGGGTTTCTGAATCTGGGTAATTTCCAGACCCAGTACCCCAACGACTTCCGTATTGCCGATAACGGCGAAGTGGCCGCGACTGTCAGCGAGAGCTCGGGCAGTAACGCGTTCCTGGTTAAAAATGGCAGCGGCGTGAATCAGACCGTGGTTCTGGAAGACCTGAGCAGTTCTTTCCCCAGCAGTTATGCGTGGGATATTTCCGCCGATGCCCAGACCATAGTAGGCATGTCGCGCGGCGCCTCGGGCAAATTTGAAGCGGTGGCATGGAATAACAATGGAGTCGCAACCGGTCTTGGCTCCCTTGAAAGCTACAATTACACCTCGGCCTTGCGCACATCCGACCTGGGTGACGTGATAGTCGGTTTCGGCGGCAATGAGCCCAATTTCATTACCTACTCCCACAAAGGCTGGCGTTGGGACGCCGCCTCGGGCATGACGCTGCTGGGGGATCTTGAAGGTGGAAATTCGGGCAGCCACCCGGGCAATATGACACCGGACGGTTCCGTCATTGTCGGTTACGCCGGTTCGGAAAACGGTACGGAAGCCTTTATCTGGTCGGCGGAAAACGGCATGCAGGGATTGGGGGTCTGGTATTCCAATGCCTTTATCAAGCCCATCGATATCAGCGCCGATGGCAATATTGTCGTCGGTAATTCCGATGCGGGTCCGTTTATCTGGACCAGGGGGCTGGGCGCAAGACCGCTGCAGGACTACCTGGACGAAGTCTACGGAATACGGTTCGGTGAAGACGACCCCGGCTCGACTTACACCCTGAATACCGTCACAGCCATTTCGGACGACGGCCGGGTTATTGTCGGCGAGATAGAAAAACGGGGTGGATACGTCACCTATGTCTATGGATTTGTAGTCAGGCTGGCGCCGAGGCCGAATGAGATTTTCTCCGATACGGCCGTCGACTTTGGCGAACGTATTCGCACAACGCCTGTCAGCGGCCTGTCCGGTGAATTGATTTTCGCCACCGATGACGATCAGCTCGTCACCGTGGACGCCGACAATAATGTGCTCTGGACCTTTGCCGTCGGCGCGCAGATTTCCCAACCGGCCGTCAACCCCGGCACCGGCGACATTTATTTTGGCGCGCACAACGGCAACGTCTATTCATTGAACGCCGGCGGCATCCTGAACTGGACCTACACGCCGGCGAGCACCCTGTATTCCAAACCGGCGATTGCGGCTGACGGCACCATCTACTTGCTGTCCGCCGGCTTTAAGCTGCACGCGCTCGATCAACAGGGCAACCTGCGGTGGATGCAGCCCATTCCCTTCACCCAATACGATTACGCGGCCTACTATTATCCGGCGGTCAGCGCCAGCGGCCAGGTTTACGTGGCGAATTATGAGGGCTTCCTCTACGCCCTCGATTCACAGGGCAACATGCTGTGGAATTTCGACACCACGCCTTACACCTCGCAATATGACCGGTCTCTCCGGTCGCCGGTCGTCAGCGATAACGGCACTGTCATCGTAGGCGGTGATTTCGGAACCGTTTTCGCCATCAGCGAAAGTGGGGGTTTGGCGTGGGAATACAATACCGGGCAGACCTTGCCGTCATACACCACGGCGGTATACCAGCCCCCTGCCCTGGGCGCGGACGGCACTGTTTACGTGCCCGTGGATATCTACCCCGACACCGGTGGATACCTGCAAGCCATCGATGCCGGCGGCAACTTCCTGTGGCAGGGAGAACTGCAAAGCAGAGCCATTACAAGCCCCACCATTGATCCGGCCGGCAATATCCTTATACGCGACGGCTCACATGGCGTTCGCTCGTTTACCGCCAATGGAAACCTCAATTGGTTTACCTGGCTCGACGGGCAGCTGGTTACCGAGCCCGCCGTCAACAGCGGCCAGGTGATTTTGGGTGATATCGAAGGCGCCTTGCACTTTATCGATAATTCCCAGTAAATCTTGTCGATTGACGCCGATGTTCCAGGGCAATCCTCAAAGGGATTCGCTCTGGACATCGGCGAATTCTTTCCGTCAGTCCGGGTTTCAGTTAGATTTCGCGGGTCCGACCCGGTTTGCAAATCCTGTCTCACGCGAAGGCGCGAAGACGCAAAGAAAACCAAAAAATAATAGTTCAACTGTCTAAGAATGCTAAATCCGTTTCACTCCTAAAAACTAAAGACTTACATTTTTGCATGGAAGTTTTCCTGAATTTCGACCAACCGTTGCTTCTACAAAATCTAGCCTCACGCAAAGGCACGAAGACGCAAAGAAAGAAAATTCATTTTTGTTTTTCTTTTTTACCTTCGCGCCTTCGCGTGAGATGTCTTTTACAATCACCTACCGACACCGCCCAAACCCAGTCTTGCGTAACGGACCGTGTCGGGCGATAAGGAGCGCCCTATTCCACGGGCGTCAGCAGGAAGGCGTGAAAGCGACCTCCGACCCTGCCATTGACAACAATCTGGCCGGCATTGTTGATCGCCGTGGCCTCGGTGAGGTTCACCCCGGAACCGGCGGGAATCAGGGTGTTCAGGTTAGTCACGACGCCATCCTCGTAGATGTAAGCACCCTTGGATGACCAGCCGACAATCTGGCCGGCGTCATTGATGTCGTGCGCGCGGTTCAGATCTCCGGGCACGCCCAGGTCGATCATCACGCCGCCCTGCCAAAGGAACGATTCAAAGGTTTCATCAGTCGTGTCGGGATCGAAGAAACTCGAAAAGCCGACGACCTGGCCAAGTTCGTTGATCGCGTGAGCCCGGCTGTCCGGCAATCCCGGGAGCGCGCCCAGGTCAGTCATCACGCCACCCTCCCACAGGAAAGCGCGTTGCGCGAGACCGTCCGAGCCGTTATTCACCGGCGACGAGCCGACCACCTGCCCGGCGTTGTTGATATCCAGGGCGTAGCCCCACGTGTTCTTGCCGCCAAAGCCGCCCAGTTCAACGAACTCGCCGTTTTGCCAAATGAAGGGACGGTTGAGCTTGTGCTGGCCGACCACCTGCCCGGCGTCGTTGACGGCGTTGGCCACGCTATGCGCCGGCGCGGGGAAAAGGTCGGTTATCACGCCGTTGTTCCAAAGGGAGGCGTGGTTGCGCGCGCCGCCCGCCGCCGAGCCGTCGAACGCGAAGCCGACCACCTGACCGCTGTTATTAAGGTCCAAGGCTTGGCTGGTCGAGCCGGTGGGCAACGTGCCCAGGTCGGTCATCACGCCGTTGTCCCACAAAAAGGCATGGTATTTCAGCGAGGCGGTGGTCGAGTAACCAACAACCTGCCCGGCTTCGTTGATGCCGAAAGCCTGGGTGGTCCCATCGGCGCCCAGGGTGCCGAGGTCCGTCACGCTGTAGACACCCGCGGCCGCGGCATGTCCCGCGAACAGCGAACACATCAAAAAGGGTAGTAATGACATCTTTAGCTTGTTTAACTTCGTCGGCTTGTGGCAATTAACGAAAGAACGTTCCATTTTTTTCTCTCCTTTAACTTATTTTTGTCATTGGTTTTTTGGCGCGGACGATAAAAAATGCCGCCTGCAGCTCAGGTGAGTTCTCTGATGACGGGTAACGGTTCAAACCCTGAAAAATATGGGCCTGCATTATTAGAACCTATCTCAAAATTGCTTTTTACGGCGTTTTACCGATGGCGCGTATGTCGGATAGAAAATCCCTACTCCTAAAACAGTTCTGTCTCTAGACCCTCTCTCGACTCTGGTTCCGGACTTCGTTCTACCTCCTACATCATTTAGTCGTCCCGGAAGTAGAGGGAAATTTCTTAAGGTGTGAGGCGTAAAGAGGCACGGGACGATGGCGGTTAATACCGCCTTGAATTCGGTATTACCATGGTGATACCATTCCGGTATGAAAGTCGCCATATCCATTCCGGACACCATATTCGAAGCCGCCGAGCGTCTGGCGAGACGCCTGGGTAAATCGCGGAGCGAGCTTTACGCTGAAGCGGTATCGGAGTACCTCGCGGAGCACAGAACGGATGAAGTGACCGAAAAGCTCAATGCCGTTTATGCCGGGCAGAGCTCATCGCTGGAACCGGGGTTGCAAAAGACACAAGTTGACCGTTTGAGCGAAGAGGATTGGTAATGCGACGGGGTGAAATTTGGTGGGCTTCGCTACAAAACCCGTCCGGTTCCGGCCCCGGTTTTCGGCGGCCTGTGTTGATTATTCAGTCCAACCCGTTTAATGAAAGCCGTATCAATACCGTTACCGTTGCCGTGATTACATCCAATTTGAGTTTGGCGGATGCTCCTGGAAACGTACGGCTCAGCAAGTCAGAGTCCGGCTTACCGAAAGCATCCGTGGTTAATGTCTCCCAGATTCTTACCCTGGATCGAAATTATCTAACGGAGCGCACCGGCTCATTGGGAGCACGCCCCCTCCGCTTGATCGATGACGGTCTCCGTTTGGCGTTAGCGCTATAACACTCAATATACATCTCTCTCCGGACACAAGCCGTAAGCAGGCCGCTTCTTCACGGCCCTGCTTCCGGTTTGTTTTTAATACTGCGGAATACTCAGGCTAGTTGGGCGTCGCGCTGCACGTCGGCAGGGTGACGCTGCCGCCGTGGGTGTCCGTGAACCCGAATGTGGTGGACTGGCCCGGCGTCAGGGCGCCGTTCCAGCCGCTGTCGCATATCGTAAGCGTGGAGGACTCATCCACCAGGCTCGCACTCCAGAGAGTGCTCACGCCCTCCGCTTCATCGAAGCCCAACTCCACGCACCAGCCACTGGTCGCGCTGTTGCCGTTGTTGGTGACGGTCACGTCCCCCTGGTAGCCGGTTGCCCAGACGGCGCTCGCCTGGACCGAGCAGCTAAGGCCGCTCACGGTCTGAGCGTGGACACCAAAGGCCGGCGCGAGCAGCGCCATGACGGCAAACGGGGTGAGTGCGAATCTGTTTTTCATTGTTCTTCCTCCATGTTGTTGGTATTAGCTTCCGCCGGGTTGGACCGGGCCAACCCAACATTCTGAAACTTAAAACGAATTCGTTAAGAAAAACCACGTTTTCAGCCCCTGAAACCGTCATTTTAGCCTCAGCGTCCTCCATACTGAACTGGAAGTGCCAGGCGAAGCTTAACGTGCCAAAATCGGAACGCGCATGCTCGGTATCGAACATCTTAGAGAACTGTGTTTGCCCGATACTGAGCATGAGCGCGTTTATCGCGACTACCGGCTAATCAACCGAATGGAATCGATGCTGATCAGGCTCTCCTGATCTGTATTCAAGACTTCGCCCGTCACCGCATTCGAGGGTTCGAACTGCACGACGATATCTCTGGCGTCGCGTATGCCCAGTTCGGAGATGTCGTCATTCAGATAGTAGCGTTGAGTGCCCATCGAACCGGCCTCGCCGTGGTGGGCGTGTTCGCCGAATCCGAAGAAGTTGAAACGGGTGACGAGCGCGCGCTTCCCGGGGCGATTCTTGTGGCTGATGTACACATTGTAGGTGTGGGCCGGGGCCTGCTTGACGGTGATGTTTTCGAGCACCAGCCAGACGCCGGGTGAAACCGGGCCCATGGATTCCAACAACTTGTTGGCTGTCACGCCGTTCGCTTCCCGGAGTTTGGGCTGCGCGGAAAGCTCGACCGTCTTGGGCCGGGCGGCGAGTTCGGTTTTGCCCGCCGCGAGAACCTGTTCGGTACCCTGCAATTCCGTATGAACGGTTTCGATATCCGCCAGCAGGAGATTCTTCATAGACTTGCGGGGCGCGATCTGGCAATCGACTTCTTCGTCGTAGTGCACCGCCAGTACTTCAGGGCTGAAGGCGTCGGCAATGGTTTTGCTGACGCGGTTGCCGTTTTCGTCGGCGAAATCGAATTTTATCTGGTACCACGACTCGGGCATGCCCAGGTTGGCCTTCGCCCAGGCAAGGTCGATCCTGGCGCCGTTCGCCTCCCGCACCATCCAGCACTGCCACAGCCGGTCGATATTGGCGTGGTGCATATAGAAGGCAGGGTCGTTGCCGGCCACCGGCACCCAGCCGATGTGCGGAGTGGTGCAGCCGTTGCCGGTCGCACAGTGCATGGCGCCGTGCGGCACACCTTCGAGCGTGTTGGAGAAATCGACGAAGCTTGGCGCGGCGAAGGCGTCGGTGGCGTCGGCGTTATCCGGCGTCATGCTCACCTTGCGTTCGTTCAGCCATTCCGTGCGCAGTTGATCGAAGAAGGTATTGTTCGCAATGCTGCCTCCGTCGGTGACCAGCGGCGGCAGGTACAGGTTGCCCTTCGGCACGGTTGCGGTGTAATCGAAATAATTCCAGTAAGGCAGCGCGAAGTCGGCGTTGCCGCTGTGCTTGCGCAGCGTGCGCTCGTAGTAATAAAGGTAGAGACGGTGCCAGGGCAAAAAACGCGGCGTCGCCCGAGTCGTTGCGTTGGTATGCTGGCAGGTGCCCCAGATGCCTTCGGAGTACTGGTCGGGTGTAAAGGGTTGAGATGACGCAGTGAAGTAACTCTCGCAAACGGCCTGGGCATCGGATTTCGAATAGGAATACGGTTCGGATGTGAAAAAGTCGAGGCACTGCGGCCCCCGGTATTTGACGATCGCGTCATAGTTGGTGGCGTTTTTGCCTGTGCCGAAAAATCCGTGGGTATTGGCCCAGAAAACCAGGCTGGTGCGAAACTCCGGAGTGGAAGGTTTGGCCGTGCCGTTCTTGCGCATGATCTCCGTGGCATTGCGGAAATCGTTCACAAGCTTCGGGTTTTTTACAAAATCGGTAATATTCTGGCGCACCGGCACACTGGCCGCACCGACCTGCCGCGCGACGCTCGCTTTCGCGCCAACGCTTTCTTCACGCACATTTCCCTCGCCGCATCCGGAGAGTATTAATGGAAAGACGGTGAGTAACAGCAGGGCATGGCTTTTAACGTATGTGAAACGAGTGGAGCAGGTATTCATGATTTCTCCTTTCTATAAATTCATGCAGATATTATTCAAACTGGTTTTACTCGCCCGGCTTCACTCTTTTCCGGCGAGTTGTTGCTTGATCGTCTCCGCCGCCCACAGCGACAGCGCGCCGATGGTGAAGGTCGGGTTGGAGGCACCGACGGTCGGGAAGACGCTGCTGCCGACAATGAACAGGTTCTTGTGGTCGTGGCTGCGCTGGTATTTGTCGACGACGCTCTGTTTCGGGTCGTCGCCCATGCGGCAGGTGCCCATGATGTGGCCGGCGCCGGCGAAGTTCTCGACGCTGTTGTGGTGGATGTTTTCATCCTTCGCGCCGAGCTTTTTGAAAATGAGGTCATGCACCTTAATCGCGGTCTGCATGCCGCGGACGCAATAGGGGTCGTCGGTGATGCCGTAGCGGATTCTCGGCCGCGGCAGGCCCAGCGCGTCGAGCTTGTCGGAGACGCGCACGTCGTGGTCGCGTATCGGCGCCGGCTCGACCAGCGCGGCGACGCGGATCTGCCGGATCAACGTTTCCTGCAGGCTTTTTTTCAGCGGCCGGCCGAACAAACCGTTTTTCGCGGTCTGTGGCGTGGCGCCGCCGGCCAGCACGGTGTTGCCTTTCAGGCCGGCGCCGGTGATGAGCGAGTAAGCCGTCTGGTAAGGCGCGTTGTCCGGCCATTCCCAGCCGTCGTTACCGATCTCGATGCGGAACGCGCCCATCGTGTTGCGCGCGCTGTTGTCTTTCAGGCTTTCGATGCCGGAGGTCGACAGCGGGCCGCGGTAGGAATAGACCGGGTCCTTGACGATGGCATAGCTGAGCTGCGTGTTGTGATCCATCAGGTACTTGCCGACGAGCCCCGAGGAATTGGCGACGCCTTCCGGCGTTCTTTCCGAACGCGAATTCAGCAGCAGCTTCGGCGATTCGATGGCGTGCGCGGCGACGACGACGATCTTACCCCTCACGGTGTAATCGTGATATTTCAGCACCGCGCCGTCCTGTCGCCATTTGCGGATGACGACCTGCGAGATATTCCCCTTCGAATCGACCTCCAGCCGGTGCGCGGACGCTTGCGCGATCAGGGTGAAGACCTTGCCGTAATTGTTGCGGCAGCGGTTGACGTGCACGGTCGCGTCGTACTTGGCCTGGATCGGACACACCGGAATGCAACTGCTGTTGCCGCAGCATTGCGGCCGCTGCTGGTAACCGGGCATCGAGTTGCGCGCCTGTGGCGTCGGCGACACGACGAGGCAGCCTTTCAACCCGTCAACGTCGATCTTCATGCCGTCGACGCTCTTCTTCACCTGGTCGTCGGAATAGGATTGCAGGATTTCCGGCATCGGATATTTGGCCGGCGCGTAGTTCTCGTACTGTTCCGGGCAGGCGTCGTGATGGCGCGGAATGCCGAACAGGTAGTCGGCGCTGCCGGATATGCCCATCTCGGTCGCGGCCTTGTCGTACCACGGCGCCAGATCGTTGTAATCGATCGGCCAGTCGGCGAAGCCGGGCGCGTCCGGGTTGTACACGGAACGCATCTTGAAATCGTTCGGCACCAGTCGCAGGCAGGTGCCGAGCCAGTGCCAGGTGGTGCCGCCGACACGGCGTTCGTAAGTACTTTTAAACCAGTTATTGGCGACATTATCCGGAATCGTCGACTCGCCGCTGCCGGCCTGGTCGAGGTAGCCGTTGTACGGCCGCTCGAATAAGGCGGTCGTGGTCGCCTTGGGCGCAGCCGGCACTTCGGGATACGCCGATTCCGGCGTGCGCTGCGACGCCTTGTAGAAATTCTCGACAAACAGGTTGCGGTCCTTCATCGTCGTCTGGTCGGGACCCGCTTCCAGCATCAACACCGTTTTGCCGGCCTGCACCAGCTCATGCGCGATCAACGCGCCGGAAATGCCCGCGCCGACGATGACGACATCGTATTCCTTATGGCTGGCTTCCCGCGCGTCGGGAAAATGATCGGCAGGGACTGCTATGCGTTCCATGTTATCTCCGTGTGTTATCTCAGCCGCTTGTTTTATGAGCTTTGCCCGGTTTGACGGACCAGTACCCGTAAGAGCCGCCGCACTGCGCCTGCGGATGCGCCATGCCGGTCTTCCACGCCAGCGCACCGAGATACGAGGCCGCCGAACCATAAACGAATTGTGTCGTCGGAACCTGCAGCGTCGTGATTTCCATCAACGCGCCGGCATACCACAGCAGAGGAATATCCCGCGCCAGGCAGCATTCCGGTGTCGCCTCGATATCGCAGACCGGCGAGCCGCCGTAGCTGGCGCTTTTACAACTGCGCGGCTGCCAGATATCTTTCTCCACCAGCCGGATCAGCTTCCGCTGATCGCCGCCGGCCTGTTTCACCAGCCGGCGATACAAAGCCAGCAAACGATCGAGCACGCCGGGCGCCCGGCTTTCCAGGCGTTGCATGTATTCCAGCGCCAGCGCGGTATCCAGTTCGCTCTTCGGTTCGCCGGTCAGGATCGACGACAGTTGTAAAAATGTCTCGGTGCGATCCCGCGGATAGGCGAAGGTTTCCGCCAGCAATGCCGGCGAAGCCGGCAGCAGCGCCGTAGCCGCGGTTGCGCCGAGCAGGTATTTCAACGCGCGGCGGCGGCCTTGCAGCGCGCTTTCGATATCGCTCTCATCGGGTGGATTCACAATCGCGGTCATGGCTGCTCCTCCGCCGTACTGTTTGAATCGGAAAGCCGCGCAACCGTCATCGCCTGCGCAAGCGGCGCATGATCGACGCTCAGAGTCATCGTCCAGTCGGCGATCACGTCGAAGTCGTTCACCGAGTTGTTGGCGCTCGTCAGGTTCAGGTTGGTATTCAGGCGGCTGGTCAGGTAAATCAGGCGCTCGGTCGCCGGGCCGTAGCGTTTCTGCCCGGCAATGTAACCGTCGGCGTAGCGGTCGACCAGGAAGTACGGCGGGATCGTCTGGTAGCGCATGTAGGCTTTCACCTGCGCCGGCTTGCCTTTCAATGACTTAAGACCGATGCTGTAACGCAGGGAATCCCCGCCGATGCGTTCCGGGTCGCTGTAATCGGGATCGTCGCCGACCGCGAAGGCCTCGGTGATGTTCGCCAGTGTTCTCAGGTTCAACCCGTAGCGCTCCGCGTTTTTCTTCCTCAGGTTTGCGGGGCGCCAGCCGTTCGGCAGGATACGGTTGTCCTTTTCATCGGTGAACAGCGACAGCGTTTTCGTCGTCAGGAGACCGTTCTCTTCGCTGGTCCGCACTTCGTAGACCTGCACCTGGTCCTGCCGCGTGATTCGCTGGTAGTGCGGCTGCAATTGTTTCGGGTCGCGCGTGAATTCGCTGGTCAGCGCTTTGCCTTTCTCATCGACCAGTACGCCGAACTTGTTGTAGCGGCCGGATACCCACAACGGCCGGCCGGCGGCGTCCAGCACCTGCAGCTCGATGAAGCCGCGGCGGAAACCGGCGCCGGACGGGAATTTATGGCCGCTGTTATTGGTGACGGTCACGTCGACGTCGAGCACGTCATTGCCGATCGCGACGTTGACGATATCGATCTTCG
>DASVCP010000001.1:0-13868 GCA_036381555.1 Gammaproteobacteria bacterium | reverse complement strand
TTGTGACTGGAAGTATCTATGACTACAATAAGTGACATCTCTTATCCTTAAGCAGAACAACATTCATTCATTGCAAGTTTTTACTTAGGTGCCTTGGGGGTACATATGATCCGGAAACCTTTATTAAAGATACGCCAAGCCTGGATTCAGTCCATTATCGGAGCCGGCTTGCTGGCCCTGGCCGTCGGCGGGTTCAGTCCGGCGGCTTATGCGAACGGCAACAGCCTTCATGCCAAACTCGAACAGGTTGTGTCGTTGCTGCATTCCATATTGAAAGGCTTCAAGCCTCAGCCTGCCTCGTCACCCAGCGGCCCCGAGGACGGCTGCGGTTACCAGGTGAGCAGCGGCACCTACAGCATCTGGCCCGGCGGCTATCTGGCCTGGGTCGACGTGAAGAACGTATCGGGTGCAACCGCCACGGATTTCGAAGTGCTGATCGATGTCGGCGATGCGACTGTCAACGGCCACCTGGCCGAATTCCAGCAGGTCGAGAACGGCTACCTGGTGTCGGCGCCTTCCTGGCTGCAATGGCAGAAAATCCGGCCGGGCGACAAGTACCGGTTCCAATTCATCGGCAAACCCAACTATGAAGGTGTTACGCCCTATGTGATTTCCATCAACGGCGTGACTTGTGATACCGAATCACCCGAAGTCAGTCTGACCGCCAGCGACGGTTTCTTTAATGCCGACGGCACCTTGACGCTTGCCGCCGAGGCCTCCGATAACGTGGCGGTGCGCAAAGTGGTGTTCGAGCGCGGCGGCGAAGTGGTCGGAGTGGATTGGGATGCGCCGTTTGAACTCGAGATTGACGTGGACGAGGCCCTTAACGGTTTCCATCTCTACACTGCGACAGCTTATGATCCCAGCGGCAATCAGTCCGCGACTTCCGATCCGGAGCGCGTGTTTGTCGCTATCGGCAACAAGTTCTTCGGCACCGCGCCCGGCGGACCGGAAGACTATGAACATCTGTTGACTTACTTCAACCAGGTGACGCCCGAAAACCAGGGCAAGTGGGGCGAAGTCGAAGGCACCCGCGACGTGATGAACTGGGAGCCGCTGGATACCGCTTATTTCTTCGCGCAGAACAACGGCCTGCCGTTCAAATTCCACACCCTGCTCTGGGGCCAGCAGCAACCGGGCTGGATCGACGACCTGACGCCGGAAGAGCAGCTTGAGGAGATTAACGAATGGATGAGCGAGGTGGCTGCCCGCTATCCGGATCTGACCATGGTCGAAGTCGTCAACGAACCGCTGCACGCGCCGCCCTCATACCTTGAAGCATTGGGCGGTACGGGCGAGACCGGCTACGACTGGGTCATCACCGCCTTCGAATTGGGACGCGAGCATTTCCCCAACGCGCAGTTGATTCTCAACGACTACCAGATTCTGCACCTGCCGGAATTCACGGCGGACTACCTGGAAGTGATCAACCTGTTACAGGAGCGCGGCCTGATCGACGCCATCGGCGTACAGGCGCACTTCCTTGAGCGGACTCAGGGCTCTATGGTCCAGACCAACCTGGACACGCTGGCCGAAACCGGCCTGCCGATTTACGTCTCCGAGTTCGACCTCAACCTGAGCAACGACGCCCAGCACGCCAATATGATGCGCGAACTGTTCACCGTGTTCTGGGAGCACCCGGCGGTGGCCGGCGTGACTCACTGGGGACATCTCCAGGGCAGTATCTGGCGGACCGAGGCCTACCTGATCCGGTCCGATGACAGTCAGCGGCCGGCGCTCGATTGGCTGGTCTGCTACCTGGGCGGCGGCAGCGATTGTCCGGTACCGGTTTATGTTCCGCCGGGCTGGCAGGGTGACGAATTCGGCGTGAACCTGGAAGCCGAGCTGTATGACGAAGCCGAAGGCCTGGTGGCGTTGGGCGACGTGGTTGCGTTTACCGATGACGGCGACTGGCTGTCCTTCGCCGGCGTCGAGTTTCAGGCCGGCTGGGACACGCTGGGGATCACCTACGCCAAGGGCAACACGGAGGTCGGCAGCATCACCGTTCATCTCGACAGCCTCGAGAATGCGCCGGTCATGACCATCCCGCTGGAACCCACCGCCGGCTGGGGCAGTTTCGATACGCTCGAGGTGCCGTGGGACTCGATATCCGGTACGCATGACGTTTATATCGGCTTCCACGATGTGTTCGGGGTCGCCAATGTTGATCGTTTCCGTTTTGGCACGCCCCCGCCGACCACCGGCGTCAACCTGGTTGTCGACGGCGGCTTCGAAGGCGCCACCCTGTCCGGCTGGCAGTCGTGGAACGGTTCGACGCTGAGCCTCACCACCGGCCAGGCGTTTGCCGGCAATCAAAGCCTGCTGGCCACCAACCGGCCCAACAACGCGCAGTTCGCGGTCTATAACCTGACCGGCTCTGTCAGCGCCGGGACCACCTACCAGGTGAGCGCGCAGGTGTTGCAGGACGGCGCGGCGGCGGACACCGTGCGGCTGGCGGCCAAGGTCGGTTGCGCGAGCGGCGACAGTTTCCCGTGGCTGGACAACAACACCGGCGTGCAACCCGGTGTCTGGACCGAACTGTCGGGCGAACTGACGATTCCCGAAGATTGCGACGTCGTTGACGTGGCGATTTTCTTCGAAGGCACGACTCCGGGTGTGGATGTCTATCTCGACGAGGTGCAGGTCATCGCGCCGGATACCGGCGGCGGTGACGGCAACCTGGTGGCGGATGGCGGTTTTGAAAGCGCCACCCTGTCCGGCTGGCAGTCCTGGAACGGTTCGACCCTGAGCCTGTCCGGTGCCCAGGCGTTTGCCGGCAACCAGAGCCTGCTGGCCACCAACCGCCCCAATACCGCCCAGTTCGCGGTCTACAACCTGACCGGCGCGGTCACCCCCGGCACCACCTACTCGGTGAGTGCGCAGGTGTTGCATACCGGCGCGGCGACAGACACGGTACGGCTGGCGGCCAAGGTCGAATGCACGGCCGAAACCGCCCCGGCCGGTCACAACACGTTCCCGTGGCTGCACAACCACACCGGCGTCAATCCGGGCGAGTGGACGCAGTTGTCGGCCAATCTGGCGATTCCGGATTGCGATATCGTTGACGTGGCGATCTTCTTCGAAGGCACCACCGCCGGTGTCGATGTCTATATCGACGAAGTACAGGTCATTCCACCCAGCGCAAGCCTGGTGGCGGACGGCGGTTTTGAAGGCGCCGCGCTGAACGGCTGGCAATCCTGGAACGGCTCGACCCTGAGCCTGTCCGGTGCCCAGGCGTTTGCCGGCAGCCAGAGCCTGTCGGCGACCAACCGTCCCGACACCGCGCAGTTCGCCGTCTACAACCTGACCAGCGTCGTTACTCCGGGCACGACTTACGCGGTCAGCGCCCGGGCGCTGCAGGACGGCGCGGCGGTAGACACCGTGCGGCTGGCGGCCAAGATCGAATGCACGGCCGAGACCACCCCGGCAGGCCACAACTCATTCCCGTGGCTGCATAATCATTCCGGTGTCAATCCGGGCGAATGGACCGAACTATCGGCCGATCTCGTCATTCCGGATTGCGATATCGTCGATGTGGCGATCTTCTTCGAAGGCACCAGCGCGGGTGTCGATGTGTATCTCGATGAGGTGTCGGTAGTACCTTTATAAAAATTTTAAAGCCGATATGACACAACACAGAGGCCGCGAATCGCGGCCTCTGCTTTTTGTGGGAATCGTAACTTCAGGCAATGCCTGTGCGGGTTTGATTAAAAATCAAACAACTCACCCAATAGTGATTTGCGTTTCCGGTGCTTCGGGTAGCCATGCGACCGCTGATCGTAATCCTGTGAATAAGGCCGCTCATTCTGCATGCGAGGGGGCGGCGCATCCTGGGCCGTCCGGTCGATAATTTTGTCCAATTCGCCCCGGTCCAGCCATACACCGCGGCACTCGGGGCAATAATCGATTTCTATTCCCTGACGTTCGGTAATGGACAGCGTGGCATCGCGACAAACGGGGCATTTCATGACAATAACTCCTTAAGATTGGACGTAAAGTTAACCGGATGAGGAAAGTCGTCTTTTGGATACGAGCTGCCAAGTTTGGTTCAATGTTATCGGCATTGAAACTATTGTATTTCTCCGGTAAGTATGGGCAGGAGTGTTCCCGGTAATGCTTATTCTTATATAGTAGAACGGACGATGAATTTACTGAAAGGACGTATTGAACATCAACGAGTCCTCCATTCCACCTTTTCCCGCCGTCAACTTCAGACGCAGGCTGCAGTTCCCCCGGTTTCAACTGGTCGGCATCGCCATGCTGCTGGCAATTCCGGTGCTGGCGCTGTGGGGTGTGTTCGATTCCGGTTCCCGTACAGTCACTGAAGGAACAGCATCGGGTCTGGAGATGCAGGTTCACTATCCCGTCCGGTTTCGCTACAAGACAATAAACTCTCTCGAGGTTTCGTTTACCAATACGTCTTCGAGCACGATCCCTACATTGATTGTGGCCTTCGACCAGTCATACATTTCACGTTTTTCGGATGTGAAATTTACGCCCTCACCGGAGAGCGTGACGGGCACGGATTATCGGGTGCGGCTCAACGATATCGGTCCGGGTGAAATCCGCCGCGTTGCCGTTTCCCTGCAGGGCGAGCGTTATGGACTCCACCGGGGAAACATCCGGGCGCTTACGGCAAAAGCGGGTGAGCTTCAGGTTTCCGTCAGCACGTTTGTCTTTCCCTGACCGATGGACACGGTTATACGCATAGTCATTTTTTACGTCGCCATCCTGGTGGGGATGCGCGTGCTCGGCAAGCGGGAGTTCGCGCAGATGTCGCCGTTGGAACTGGTGACATTGTTGCTGATTCCCGAAATCGTTTCGCAGTCCCTGGTGACGGAGGATTTTTCAATCGTCAACGGCCTGATCGGCCTGGGCACTCTTTTCTCGCTGGTTTTCATCAACTCGACACTGATGCATCGCTACAAGAAGTTCGAAAGTGCCGTTTCGGGCAAGCCCTCATTGTTGGTATATCGTGGCCGATTCATCGAAGAAGCCATGAACAAGGAACGGGTAACGCCGGATGAAGTTTATGCCGCCATGCGCATGTTCGGGCTGGAAGACCTGGCGCAGGTCAAGTGGGCGATACTGGAGGCCGACGGGAGAATAGCGATCATTCCAGAAAATCCTGACGATCCCGTGAAGCGGCCGTCTCTGGAATATTAGCCTCTGTTGACGAAGCCGACTCAATGGGTGTTTGCCAGCGGTTGCCAACCGGGATGCTTGAAGTAATCGGGATAGCGTGCCAGGGCGGCGACAATTTTCGACAAACCGTCATGGGCCATCGCATCGGTTTTTACCCGGCTGGCGCCCTGCAGCATTTGAACGATTAAACCGTGCAGTGCTGCATCGGCTTCCGGTTCAAGTTTGCAGTTGGCAATCATATATCGGACGTTTTCCTCCACCGTGTCGGCCAGCGCACGGGCATCGTCCGCGGTCAGCGTTTTCCGGCGGTAGGCCTGCAAGGCCGGTTCGGCTGCGTCGCGTATCGTCCGCATGCCCCGGCGCAGGGGTTCGTCGGTTTCCCACTGTTTAACGGGAACCTCATGTACTGTTGCCGGGCCATGGTGGTGCTCGATGGCGGATTCCGCCGCAACGAACGCGGGCACGGTGGAGATTGCCGAGGCAAGTATAAGAGTGGTAACTATATGTGTGTTCATTGTCATTTCGTGTTTATCTCTTCATAAAAGGAGAGTGAGACTTATTCGGCGCGTTTGCGGCCGGTGAACATGGCCTTGACCAGGTTCTCCCGGTCTTTGACGCTGGAAAATATAACACCGCCGATGTGCAGCACAACCAGCAGCAGCGTGAAATTGGCAAAGAACTCGTGCAGGGATTCCCAGAACTCTTCGGCGGCTTCAAAGGCTTCATCGTCGCGTCCGCCCGCGTCGCCGGTCGAGACCCATCCTTGCAGCGGGCCGGCGTTTTCCTCGTACGCGTAGACCACCAGCCCGGACCAGGTGGTGACGATGAGGCTGGCCAGTAAAGCAAGAATCATGATGCCACCGAGCGGATTGTGGCCGAGGTAACGTTGTGAGCCTTTGCGGAACAGGTCGCGTACGTAAGCAAACACCCGTCGGGGTGAAACGACAAAGTCGCTGAACCGTGCGTGTTTGGGGCCCACGAAGCCCCAGAATATTCTGAACAGCACCACCGCGCCGACCAGATAGCCTGCCCAGACATGCTGGGTCAGGAAATGATCTTCGGTAAAATAGGCGGTGAAAAAACCAACGACCAGCAGCCAGTGTCCGATTCGGACCAGCGGGTCCCAGACGTAAACCCATTTCGATGTTTCATTCATAGCGGTAATCTCTCCATCGGCGGCTTGATGAATGTCAGTCTGCTTCAGATATGCCGGTGTTACAATTCGTCAAATGACAGAATACCGTCGTCAATTTTCCAGGATGTGTCGGGTATGTCGGATGACATAGACAGTAAAGGCTATTACGCACTGGGCATTGTGCTGTTCGGCGCCATTTTTCTGCTGATCGCCTGGGATCTGGCGTACGATTATTCGCAGGGCCGCAGCTGGGGACATTTGCTGATCGAGCTGACGGTGCTGTTGTTCGCCGCCGGCGGTATCGGCCTGTTGCTGCACCGTTTATATCTTGTGCGTGCGACCGTTTATTCCCTTGGAAAGGATTTGGCCAGGGCCAGGCAGGATGCCGAACGCTGGCGCAACGAAAGCCGCGAATTGATCGACGGGTTGAGAGCCGCGATCGACAGGCAGTTTGGCCGTTGGAATCTCAGCCCCGCCGAAGCGGAAATCGGTCTGTTGTTGTTAAAAGGCCTCAGCCACAAAGAGCTGGCCGGAATTCGAAACACCAGCGAGCGCACAGTCCGGGAGCAGGCGCGCGCTTTATACCGCAAAGCGGGACTTGACGGCCGCGCCTCGCTATCGGCTTTTTTCCTGGAAGATCTGCTGTTGCCCGGCCGCCCGGAACGCGGGCATCCGGACGAGAACCGGGACTGAAATCTATATTTTCAGAATGCGCGACAACGTGGCGCGGTGTTTCTGCGGCAACAGGTCGGCCAGCGTATATTGATCCAGCACTTCGAAAAAGCCTTCCAGGGCGTCGGCGAACACTTTTTTCAATTGGCACGCCGGAGTGATCGCGCAACGGTTCCCGCTGCCGAAGCATTCAACCAGCTCCAGATCCCGTTCGGTATCGCGAACCAGGGCGCCGATATTGATGTCGCGGGGATCGCCTTTCAGTCGAAGGCCGCCGTTTTTTCCACGCGAGGCGATAAGGTAGCCGCGGTTATTGAGCGCCTGTACCACCTTCATCAGATGGTTTTTTGATATGCCGTAACTGTCGGCAATTTCCTGTATGGTGGATTGTTCCTCCTTCTTTAAGGCCACGTACATAAGTACGCGAAGACAGTAATCGGTGTAGCGGGTTACATGCATGGAGTCATTCCTGCCGGTTGATGCCGGTTGAAGCCGGGTGAGGGCGGTGTGCACCGGTTACGTAGAATAGGCGGGAAGCATGCAATGAACAAGCGTGCGCTCTTCCGGTTTCAGAGCATCATGCCGCGCATAAGATTCATTTATTTTACATCTTATAAACATGCATGTACAATCCATCTTATAGTCGTAGTCGCTCCCCCCCCATCGACGCGCAGATGCGGACATTCAGAGCCAATGTAAGGAGTCAAGCATGAGTATTTTGGACCAAAGTCTCGGTCAGCTGGCCCGTGATATTCCCGGAATCACGGCTGTTTTTCACAAATACCAACTGGATTTTTGTTGCGGCGGTAAACAGAGTCTGCGCGCCGCCGCGGACCAGCGCAATGTGGATATCGATACGTTGCTGAAGGAATTGGAATCGGTGCAGTCGGCGGCGATGTCCGAACAGAGCTGGACCGGCGTGCCCGACAGCCGGCTAATCGAACATATCGTGTCGCGTTACCACGACGTGCACCGGCGGCAACTGCCGGAACTTATCCGCCTCGCGCGGAGAGTCGAGCAGGTGCACGCCGGGCGCTTTGCATGTCCGGCAGGGTTGGCGGTACACCTGGAGCGGTTGCACGCCGAATTGGAAAACCATATGCAAAAAGAAGAGCGAATGTTGTTCCCCTTGATCGTTCAGGAGCTGCACTCCATGACGACGGGACCGATTACAGTGATGCGCCGCGAGCATGACGATCATGGCGCCGCTCTGGCCGTCATCGACAGCCTCACCGAAGGCATTACTCCGCCCGCCGGCGCCTGCAACACCTGGCGCGCTTTGTACCTGGGGCTGGAAACATTCAAGACCGATTTGATGAATCATATCCATCTCGAAAACAACATTCTGTTCGACCGAATCGATAAACAACTTGAAGGTGTAAAGCATGGGTGAGTATCGCAAACTTTGGTGGCTGCTGATTGCCGTTCTGGCGGTGACGTTTTGCGTATTGGGCTATTTCGGCCGGGAGGTTTACCGGCAGGCGCCGCCGATTCCCGCACGGGTGGTGACAGAAAGCGGAGAGCTGTTGATGACCGGCGACAGCATTCTCGACGGACAGACCGCCTGGCAGTCCGTCGGCGGCATGCAGTTGGGTTCGATCTGGGGACACGGCGCTTACCAGGCGCCCGACTGGACCGCGGACTGGCTGCACCGCGAATTGACGGCCTGGCTGAATCTGGCGGCTGTAAACGAGTACGGCACAGCCTACGACAAGTTGAACGGTGCGGCGCAAAGTGTTCTGCAACACGCGTTAAAAGAGGATTACCGCAAAAACCGCTACGCTGACGAAACGCAAACGTTGGTCGTTTCCGACCGGCGCGCGGAGGCCATTCGACAGACGGCCAACTATTACAGCAGGCTGTTCAGCGATGCGCCGGAACTGCAAGGGACGCGCGAAAGTTACGCGATGAAGGAAAACACGCTGCCCGATCCGGAGCGGCGCGCGCGCCTCACGGAATTTTTCTTTTGGACCGCCTGGGCGGCCGCCACCGAACGCACGGAAGGCGCCGCGACCTACACCAACAACTGGCCGCATGAACCGCTGATCGACAACCTGCCCACTGCGGAAAATATCGTCTGGTCGATTATCAGCGTGGTGTTGTTGATCGCCGGCGTGGGCGGGTTGATCTGGGTCTGGGCGTTCTTGCGCAAGCAGGATGAAGAGCCTGTCGCCGCGACCAAGGACCCGTTATCGCTGGTCGCGTTGACGCCTTCTCAGCGAGCATTGGGCAAGTACCTGTTTCTGGTGGTCGCGTTGTTTTCGTTCCAGGTATTGCTCGGCGGATTTACCGCGCACTACACGATTGAAGGGCAGGAATTTTACGGCATCAATCTGTCGCAATGGTTTCCTTATTCGCTGGTGCGCACCTGGCATATCCAGTCGGCGTTGTTCTGGATTGCGACCGGCTTCCTGGCGGCCGGCTTGTTCCTGGCGCCGATCATCAATGGCGGAAGAGACCCGAAATATCAGAAGCTGGGCGTCGATATTCTCTTCTGGGCGTTGGTGGTGGTCGTGGCCGGTTCGTTTATCGGCAACTATCTTGCCATTGCGCAGGTCATGCCCGCCAATCTGAATTTCTGGTTGGGACACCAGGGTTACGAGTATGTCGACCTCGGGCGCGTCTGGCAGGCGGGTAAGTTTCTGGGCATCGTATTCTGGTTGGGGTTGATGCTACGGGGAATCGTGCCGGCATTGCGGCAACCGGGCGACAAGAACCTGCTCGCGCTGCTAACGGCGTCGGTGATCGCCATCGGCCTGTTCTACGGCGCCGGCTTTTTCTACGGCGAACGCACCGTGTTGTCGGTGATGGAGTACTGGCGCTGGTGGATCGTGCACCTCTGGGTGGAAGGGTTCTTCGAAGTGTTTGCAACCACCGCGATCGCTTTCATTTTTTGCAGCCTGGGACTGGTTTCGCGCACCACGGCCACCGCCGCCAGCTTGGCGTCGGCGTCGCTGTTCATGCTGGGCGGCATACCGGGCACGTTCCATCATCTGTACTTTGCAGGTACCACCACGCCGGTCATGGCTGTGGGTGCGACCTTCAGCGCGCTGGAAGTGGTTCCCCTTGTCGTGTTGGGTTACGAGGCCTGGGAGCACTGGCGTTTGAAACAGCAGGCCGCCTGGATGGAGCAGGTGAAATGGCCGCTGTTGTTTTTTGTCGCGGTGGCTTTCTGGAACATGCTCGGCGCCGGTGTTTTCGGCTTCATGATCAACCCGCCGATCGCGCTGTATTACGTTCAAGGTTTGAATACCACGCCGGTGCACGCGCACGCGGCCTTGTTCGGCGTCTACGGCTTCCTGGCGCTCGGGTTCACGTTGCTGGTGTTGCGTTATATCCGTCCGCGGCTGATGTTCGATGACAGGTTGATGAAGACCGGATTCTGGTGGCTCAACGCCGGTCTGGTACTGATGATCTTCACCAGCCTGCTGCCGATCGGCTTGATTCAGTTCGTCGCCAGCGCCTCGGAAGGCATGTGGTACGCGCGCAGCGAAGCGTTTATGCAGCAGGGACTGTTGGAAAACCTGCGCTGGATACGAACCGTCGGCGATGTCGTGTTCATTATCGGCGCACTGGCGGTGGCGTGGCAGGTTGTGAAGGGTCTGTTCTTCGGCGATAAAATTGCGCAAGCCGAAACGCTGGCGGAACAAGAGCCTGTGTCCCAGGAAAGTTAATGTCGGCCGACTGAAACGATAACTACAGCTTCCATTGGGAGCTGTAGTTTCAAAGTTTTCAGAGTGGCTGTGTGGAACGTGTTAGCGTTGATTTTTCCTGCAGATCAGAAGATAAGCAGCCGTCAGCAGGTAAGCGCATGACCAGGCGAATGCGGCGAGCCAGAGCAGTGGTGTCGACTTGTTGATGGCCGGCTCCGCCGCGACACGCGACAGGGTAGACAGGGCGATTAGCGCGGCGGTCACCGAGACAATCGAAGCGGGTGGCGGTCGCCGGATGGCGTGCTGTGCATGCAGTCTCAGCATTACGCCGGTGGATAGCGTGCCAAGCGCACCGACGGTGATGACGTGCAAAGCCGCCGTGATCCACATGTTCAAAAACAGGCTGATTCCATAAATAACCAGTCCCGCCGCCAGCCAACCGTAACCCACGCCGAGGGCGATCAGGTCGGGGCGTTGCCGGCATCGCCATAATCGCCAGCGATACAATCTAATCGCCGTCATAATTCCGGCGATGCCCGTCAGCAGTCCGGCCGGCAGACGATTGCCCGGAAAAAATAATGTCAACGAGGCAACGATCAACAGCACAATCAATGCCGCTTCCAGCCGGGGCTGTACCCGGCTTTCCAGCGCTAGTCCCCGGCGTTCGGATTCGCCGGCCGCCGCGGGCGCGATAATGCGGCCTCCTATGAAAATCATCAGCAGCGAAAACAGCAACACCGACTGCTGAAGCAGGATCTGCCGGTTTATCGGAATTGACGGGTGGCCCCCGAGTGCGTAAACGACGGGCAATGCGCACAAGCACAACAGCAGTGGACTGACAATGCGATTACGCCATTTTTTGGCGGTCATGAACCGGGGGACGATGAATGCGGCGAGCGTTAAGGCGAACGCGGCGTTGAGCAGGCCGGCCGACAGACTGAAAGGCGCAATTATCGACGCCAAGCGGGCGGCAAACCAGAGCATGAGCAGTATCAACAGTGAAAGCTTCGGCATGGGGCCGAGGGTGTAACCGGCCACCAGCGCCAGCGCAAAGCCGAACAACATCTCGTGCGCGTGGCCGTAGTCAAGAAGTCCAGGGGGCCAGGCGCCTGAACGCATGGCGAAAACCGACAGCGGTATTACCAGCGCCGCGTACAGGGAGGCGGCCGGAAAAAACAGGCGATGGGCTTGAATTTTTGCAGATGGCGGTTGCCGTTTTTTTCGCATTGGCTTGATTCTACATAGTTGATAATATGAATTTTGGCGTTGATCGCGTTATAGATCATCCATATATTATTTCTTTTAATTATAAGTAAGGATATTTTTCCTATGGTTAAATAGGACAATAAGTTCCCGCCTTGCCTGTTTTTCATTTAATCCATTAAGACTAAAGAGCGATGAAAGGTTGCCGTATTGGGAAAACGAATTTTTGTTTTTCCGGAAAAAAACTCCTGAACACCGCCGTCGCCGGGTTGATGCTGGCGGCGGTTTCCGGTGTCCAGGCGCAGTTGACCACAGGCGACAAGTATCTCGGCAATATCCACCAGGGCAGTGATTCGCCCTTTTTTTCGCGCTATTGGAATCATGTCACCCCGGAGAATGCCGGCAAGTGGAAAGTGGTGGAGTCACGCCGTGACGACTTCGACTGGAGCGGTCTGGATAGCGCCTATCATTTCGCGCAGTCCCACGGTTACCCGTTCAAGCAGCATACCTTCGTGTGGCGCAGCCAGGAGCCGGGCTGGCTTGAGGGGTTGTCGCAAGCGTATCAGCGGGCTGAATTGGCGGAGTTTATGTCCGCCTACTGCCGGCGATACCCGAAAACCGCTCAAATCGATGTGGTGAACGAACCGCTCAGCGCGCCGCCGACGTACCGGAACGCCTTGGGCGGCAACGGTTCCAGCGGTTGGGACTGGGCGGTCAATGCGTTCCGGATGGCCAGGCAATACTGCCCCGACGCCCAACTGTTACTCAACGAGTACGGCATTATTAATGATGACCGCAAGCGCGGCCAATACATGCAACTGATCGATGTATTGAAGTCGCGCGGACTGATCGACGGCATCGGGATCCAGGCGCATACCTTTAACCTCGTCGGGTACTCCGTCAGCACCTTGCGCAGAAATCTGGATGTGCTGGCGACCGCCGGTCTGCCGATTTATGTTACGGAGTGGGACATCGATGCGGATGATCAGGCGCAGCTGCAGGAATACCGGGCGAAGTTTCCGGTGGTTTGGGAGCACGGCGGGGTGCGCGGCATGACCCTGTGGGGTTACGTTGTCGGCGCCACCTGGCGTGACAACACGGGCCTGATGTACCGCGACGGCCGCGAGCGGCCGGCGCTGCAATGGTTGCGGGATTATTTCAGTGGCGGCCACGCCATCGTCGTTCGTGCCCGCGGTGCCAGCGGCGGGGAGTCGATCAGTCTGAAAGTTGACAATGTCAGCATCGCGACCTGGATACTATCGACTGGCATGCAGAGCTACACGGCTTCGACCGCCGTCACAGGCGACATTACTCTCCACTTCGGCAACGACGGCAGCGGTCGCGACGTGCAGGTTGACTACATCCAGGTAAATGGTCAGATCCTTCAGGCCGAGGATCAGAGCATCAATACCGGCTTGTATACCAATGGCCGCTGTGGCGGCGGCTCCAACAGCGAATGGCTGCATTGCAACGGCCACATCGGTTTTGGCGAAATTACCGCCGGTGACGGTCCTTCTGGCAGTAGCGGAGGAGGAGCCGCCCGGCGGCAATCCGACGACTCTGTGCCCTGAAAGGGGACCGGAAGGTTTTTTGAGGGCCGGACCGTTAGCGGCATGATCGCGAATCTGCGATCAATCCCCCTTCCTTATCTACACATAAAATTAAGGCAGTCCCCAGTGCCACTGCTTTTTGCTTCCAAGACGCCCGTGGAATGAAGGGGTACTTGTTGTAATAATGACTATTTTATATGCCTTAACTTTGGAGGCATGAGGCTTTTCCATATGGTTAAATTGACAACAAGAATCGGGCTTGGTACGTTGTCATCCTGAAAATTTACGGATCGGGGAGGTGGCAAACCAAAGTCTTGTCGGAAGAACGGCATCCCGTCGTTCTTTGATTCTTATAATTATTTGGAGGGGTATTTTTATGAGTTTTGTAAGTCTTAAAAAATCCACCGTAACGGGCAGAAGTCTCGTTGCGGCGCTTATCGGCGTAGCCGCTCTGTGCGTATCGACGGCCAACGCCCAACAGGTCTGTTCAAACTCAACCGGCACCAGCAA